>JAZRRB010000207.1:0-10072 GCA_045650385.1 Candidatus Scatosoma sp.
ACGCCACTTTCGGGCCCAACGAAAAATTGTTATAAATACCGTTACAACCAAGCGTTTCGTATTCAAAAGCAATTTTATGTTCTATCTCCGTCCCGGACGCGCCGACAAATACCGTCGCCTTACCGCCAAGACGCTGTATAATTGCCTTTGCCGTTTGTTCCATATCCAAACCGCCCGAAGAAAGATATTCGCATTGTAATTCGTCTTTCACAAATTTCGCTTTTTGCGTTTCTTCGCCGCTTCTTGCCACAAACAAAACACGTGCGTTTTTGTGATTTCTACGGATTTGGTCGCCAATAAAAAGCCCCGTCGTACCCAAGCCGAAAATGACCGTTCTTTCAAACGTGCTATCTTTCGCATACTCCATTGCTTCCAAATCGCTACATTTTCTTTTCGCCTTTTCCACCCTGAAATTTTGTCCTATTCCCAAATCACACATTCTTTCGTGTTGAAAAACGGCACAAGCATACGGGTCGGAAAAAACGAGTTTTTTTGCAAGTGATAACGGCATTTTTTCCGCCGTCGCATATGGAGAAGGAATCGTTAAAAGCATATCGCTATGAATATATGCCTTATCACAAAAAATCCCGTCCGCCTTATCACAGCCGTATTCAAAATACGTTTCATCTTCGGTATACCTCGTAGGGTCCCAGCTATCTCCGCCACGAATAAGGGGAATTGCGAATCGCTTTTCACTAGGCACAAACACAATCCCTTCGTGTCCGTTAATCAAGCGTTTTTCGCCTTCGGGAAACTTATGAGAAAGCTCTCCGCGCTGTCCCATACGCATAAGTTCTAAATCCGTACCACAAAATCCACAAAATACAGGAACTACTTCCACACCTGCTTTTTTCTCTTCGGCGCGCAAACGCTGACGAAGTGGATTGATTAAATTGATTTCCCCATAACACAAGGGTTTGTCTTTATTATTTTGAAAATAGGTAGCATTCGTTTTCATTTCGGTTTCCTTCTCTTTTTCTTTATAATGTTACGCCCGTTTTATAAAAGGCAATTTCCCGTACGTCTTCACTCTTGCAAGTATACTCACCGCTAATCGTCTTAACAATCAATTCGAACAAGCCATTCTCGTCCATCGAATAAGCATTGAAGTCTATCCATCTTGATTTGTACGCTGAAATTTTATCGTTCGAAGCGATTTTCATTGTAGGTACGAACGTGGAAAAAGGCGTCCCCCTGCCTGTGGTAAACAAGACGAGCTGACAACCGCTTGCCGCAAGCGCTGTCGCAGCGATCAAATCGTTCCCCGGTGCGTTTAACGCGGATATGCCTTGCTCTTTTATGCGTTCTCCGTATCCTAAAACGTCTACGACTTCGCTTGTTCCCGCCTTTTCGATACACCCCAAAGACTTTTCTTCCAAGGTGGTAATTCCGCCTTTTTTGTTTCCTGGGCTGGGGTTTTCGTATACGGGAAAACCTTGTTTTGTATAATACGATTTGAAGTCTACAATCATTTTTTTGTATTTTTCATAAACTTCTTGATTTTTGCATTTATTCATTAAAATTTGTTCTGCGCCGAACATTTCAGGCACTTCTGTCAAAATTGCACTACCGCCAGCGCCTACGATTTTATCCGTAATTTTCCCCACAAGCGGATTTGCCGTCAAGCCCGAATACCCGTCGCTACCACCGCATTTTAAGCCGATACAAAGTTCGGAGATATTCACTTCTTCTCTTTTGAAATCTTTCGCTTGCTCAATAAATCCCTTTACAACGTTCATTCCGTAGTCGTGTTCGTCTTCTACGTCCTGACAGTTGAAATAGGCAATGTTGTCGCGGTTATACGGCGCAAGGTATTCCTTTATTCCGTCCATTCCGTTGTTTTCGCAACCAAGACCGACGAATAAAACGAAGCTCGCATTTGGATTGAGCGCAATTGCACAAAGCAATTTTTTGATATTCTCGTTGTCTTCGCCAAGTTGCGAACAGCCGAATTGATGCGTTAATGCATATATCCCGTCAATACTGCCCTCAATATATTGTTGGGCTTCTTTGGCTATACGCAAACAGACGTTATTCACACACCCTACCGTAGGAATAATATAAATTTCGTTACGAATCCCCGCTCTGCCTTTTTTTCTTTTAAACCCATGAAAAGTGCGCACACTTTTTTTAGGAATATTTGCGTTAAACTCGTACCTGTACTCCACGTTTTCGTCCAGGTGTGATTTTACGTTGTGCGTATGCACCCATTCCCCCTTGGCTATATCTTGCGTTGCTCTACCGATAATTTCACCGTATTTTACGATATATTCGCCTTTACAAATCGGCAAAAGGGCGTATTTATGCCCTGCGGGAATTTGCGCATTCCCATCCAAGCATACACCCACATTATCTTTTTCGTTGATAATTACTGATTTCATATCAAACAAATTCCTTTTTTAATTTTAGCAACATTTTCTTCTACTTCTTTCGCAAAATCTTTATACTCGGTTAAATCCTCTCCCCAAACGGTGGAGTCCGACATAAAGCCAGCAACGTCGTTTCCGTTGGCGAAATATTCAAAATACGGCACATCGTCTTTCAACTCGATGGTGCGATTAGGAAGTTTTACCAAATATTTACCGTCTTGTTTTTCAATAGAAGAATACAACGCCATAAGATAGGAAAAACCGATTGTGAGATACGGCGCAATTTTACCGTGTTCTGCATAATAATCCTTAAACGAAGGGAGAATCCTTGCCTTCCACTTAGAAATGGAATTAAGAGAAATGCTTACAAGTTGATGATTCAAAAACGGATTCATAAATCTGTCCTTTACGCTATCCGCAAACGCCGTCGTGGCTTTAATATCGCTAGACACATAAGGAACAATCTCGTTTTTAAGCGTATTCTCCATAAATGCAGACAGCTTTTCGTCTACCATGCAATCATATACAGTTACCGCGCCAAGCATTAACGCCGTCGGCACAAGGTTGGTATGACTGCCGTTTAATACGCGCACCTTACGCTTTTTATAATAGCCGATATTATTCGTTAAGACAACTTCGATATTATGTATACCTTCTTTTATATAGTCGGCTATCCTTCCTTTGTTTTCTATCGCCCAAAGACCGAACGGTTCGCCAATGGACATCAGGTCGTCTTTTTCGCCTATCAGCGTTTCCATTCGCGTCTTGGTTTCTTCATCGCGGGGATATCCCGAAACGATACGGTCAACGAGCGTATTGCAATAAAAGTTTTGCTCGTCGTTCCATTTTTTGAACGCGTCGGGCAAATCCCAAAGCGCAATATAGTTATCTACGCATTTTTTAAGCTCGTTTGCGTTATTGTCTATAAGTTCTACGGGAAGGACATATACACCGTCAAGCCCCGCGTTAAATCTTGCGTATAAAAATTTCGTCAATTTTGCAGGATAGGTAATCCCTTCAAAATCGTCTACTTTGTTTTCCGCATTATAACAAATGCCTGCTTCCGTTGTATTGGATATAATAATCTTTAAGTCGGAATCTTTTGCCAAAGCGATATACTTATCATAATCGACATACGGATTGATAACATTTTCCACGCCATCCACCTTATATACGTTTTCTACCGCTTGCCCGTTTTCCGTGCCACGCAAAACAACGTGATATTTATTATTTTGCTTTTCAAAGCGTTCTATCGTGCCAAAAGGAGTCGGTTTTATGATATTCACCACATACCTGCCCACTCCGTTTTTGTTCAACGTATCAAAATACACGTCCACGAACGCACGTAAAAAATTACCTTCACCATATTGTAAAATCTTAATCATAGCCGTAATACCCAACTAATTTTAGTCTAAAACAATCTTAAAGACAACAGGGAATTCGCTTTGTACCGAGTTTGTTTGGATATGCAAACCCGTTTCGTCGCGATAATAACTAGGTTTTTCATCATACCCAAGCACTTGCACGTCCTTAATGATACCGTTAAACAACGGCAATTCACGTACGTAAACGCTACGCAATTTCGTAATATTTACTTTGCCGTCCTTTGGATATTTTAACACAGTTGCATATAAACATCCGTTATTTACGGTAAAACGAATATCTTGCGACGTAAACTTTTTCTCGTTCCCGTCCGCAAATTGCCCTTCCTGTATCATTGTCGGCCCTTCCGCCACAAATTTCCAAAGTTTCGCCCCGTAAATTGCTTCGCCATTGACCTTCAACCATTTGCCTATATCCAACAAAATTTCCCTATCTTCTTTGGGAATCGTTCCGTCCGCCTTCGGTCCAATGTTTAACAATAATCTCCCATTTTTGCTGACAATATCTACAAGGTCGCAAATAATCTCCGAAGATTTTTTATAATTGTTATTCTCCGTATAACACCAAGAATTTCTCGCAACCGCTGTATCCGTCTGCCAAATAAACGGTTTTTCGTTTGCAAACTGCCCCCTCTCCATATCCCAAACAGCCGTTCCAAAAGCAAACGCGTCTTTTTTATAGTTGATGACAACTTCTTCTCCCCATTCCTTTGCGCGATTATAATAATATGCCGCAAATTTTCTCAAATAAGGTTTTACGCTAAAATGCTCAATCCACCAATCAAAATACACGATTTTCGGACGGTATTTATCGACGATTTCACAGGTACGAATTAAGAAATCTTCCAAAAACTCCTGCGTGGGTACGGGTTGAGAGAACGGGTCGTGCCGATTTTCTGCTTCGGGCATAGCAGGCCAGTAAAAATCCCCTCTTTTTTCTTCATCCGTCACGTCGCTTTCAAATTCTTTTCCGTGCCCCATAAAAAACCAATGTTCTACACGATGCGACGAAGCCCCGTTGACAATGCCGTGTTTTTCCGCTTCAGCGGAAAGTTCGCCTAAAACGTCTCTTTTCGGTCCCATTTCGTAGGCGTTCCATTTGGAAATTTCACTTTTGTACATTTGAAACCCGTCGTGATGCTCGGCAACGGGTACGATATATTTCGCCCCTGCCTGCTCAAACAAATCCACCCACTCGCTGGCGTTAAATTTTTCCGCCTTGAACATAGGAATAAAATCTTTATATCCAAAATCCTTATGCGCGCCATAAGTTTTTATATGATGATTGTATACTTCACTGCCTTGAATATACATCTCACGGGGATACCATTCGTTATAAAACGCAGGCACAGAATACACACCCCAATGAATAAAAATACCAAATTTAGCATCTTCATACCATTTCGGCACGGTATAATTTTGTAATGATTCCCAGGTATCCTTATACGGTCCTTGGGCAATAACATCATCAATTTTCTTTAAATATTCTTTCATAAAAGCGACTACTCCTTATGTGTTTTTTTATATTCCGAAGGCAATACCCCGAATTTTTTCTTAAAAATTTTTGTAAAATATGCGTAATTTTCGTATCCGCATTTTCCTGCGATTTCCAATAACGTACCTTCTTCATTGCAAATCATATTTTGCGCGGCGGATAATCGATAGTGCGTACGTAATTGTATAAAAGACATACCGTATTTTTTATAAATAATTCTTTGAATTTGGCGCACGTCTAAATATAAAAGCTCCGCCAAGGATTGTAAAGTTACATCTTTATAAGAGTATAAAAAAGCTTCGTCTAAAATAAGTTGCCGTCGGTCTTCAGAAATGTTTTTATTCTCCATTTCCGTCCTTTCTTGAAAATAATTCCGTGCCGTCTTTAATAAAACCGTTTGTAAAAGCACACGAACAACGGAAGAAAAACCCGCCTGTTGCAACGTCGTTTCCTTTTCAATCTCTTCAAACAACGCACCTATGCCACATTTATCCTTACAAATATAAAAATTTGTTTTTTGGAAAAATTCTACAATCTCGCTTATATTTGTTTTTTTTCCTTGTATCAGTTCAAAGGCAAAATGATATTCTTCCATATTATCGCTTGAATCAGTCAATTGCGCGTGATATACCTTGGGCGCAGTGAAAAACAAATCCCCCGCAGAAAGCTCATACCTTTCACCGTCCAACACCAACGCGCCTTTACCGCCGATAATATAATGCAATTCGTAAAAAGGATGCATATGTCTTGGAAAGGCACTTTTGAAAATATCGCGTTTTGAGTCCACCGTCCTAACCTGTATATTTTCAAATGTAAAGTCAAATTTAAATTGATTAAATCCTTTAAAGCTCATCTTAATTCCTTATATAAATTATAACATATCAAATACGTTTGGTATACATATAAATATGGTGATTAATCGTTACAATGTCGTATTTATATATATTATAATCAAAAATTACACCATTTGTCTATACATTTTAATACTTTTTATTAAAAAAAATAGCTTCACCAAAAAAAATTGGGAAGCTATTATTTTATGCCCTAGGAGCTATATTTTTCAGCGAAATTATCCCTTGAAATATCTCTCCGGCGCAAGGTGCGGCAACCACCGAACCATAGTACGCCCCCTGCGGTTCATCCACAATCACAAGCGTTAAATATTTGGGATTATCCACGGGAAAGAAACCAACAAACGACGAAACGTACTTCCCCGCGGCGATATGTCCGTCCTCGAATTTTTGCGCCGTACCCGTCTTACCCCCGATACGGTAGCCGTTTACCCCTGCCCTTTTACCGCTACCTTCCGTGATTACCCCCTCTAACATGGCGGCTAATGTCTGCGACGTCTTTTCACTGACCGTCCTATTTTTTAGCTGCGGTTTCGCATTCAAAACCTCGTATCCGTCATCGGCATAAATGCGTTTGACAAGCCGCGGCGTATAATAATATCCGCCGTTTACCGCCGCAGCCGTTGCGCAGGCAAGCTGTAAACCGGATACAGCAATCGTTTGCCCAAACCCGATACGGGCAAGATCGCATGCACGCACCGCCTTTTCAGGCATAACAAGGCCATACGTTTCCCCGCCGTAATCAATACCTGTCTTTTGTCCAAAGCCGAACGCGGCAAGATAATCGTAAAACGTTTCCCTACCCAACGCAAGAGCCATATCCGTAAAGCACGGGTTACAGCTGTTATTGAGCGCCTCTCCAAGCGTTTGATTGGCGTGTTTGCCGTTGGCGTGATTGCTCCAACATTTTACCCTTGTTCCGTCCACGCTACGAGTCCTCGAACTTGGAAACACGTAATTGGGCGAATACGCCTTTGTATTGCCTTTATAATATTCTTCCAAATTCGCCGCGGAAGTGATAATTTTGAAGGTAGAACCAGGCTCGTACACGTCACAAACAAGCGTATTTCTCGAAAGTTTATTTAGCGAAGATATATCTTCTCTTGGCACTTCGTTCAAGTTAAAAGAAGGATAATTCGCCATAGCAAGTACGTCGAAATTCGTCACGTCTAGCACAATGCACTCGGCAGAAGCAGGCGCGGACGTCTCCACGACTTTTTCAAGCGCGCTTTCCACGATTTCCTGTATTCCGTAATCGATGGTAAGCTGCAAATTATAACCGTTTTCGGCAGGCAGGTATGCGGCGACGCTGTTTTCTATCTCTATTCCCACCAAATCCGTTTCGTACAAAAGTTCCCCATTTTTACCCGACAAATATTTCTCGTAATATTTCTCCACGCCCGTCGTACCCGTATTATCCACCGAAGTAAAACCGAGCACTTGACAAAGCGTGTCCCCCTTAGGATAGGTACGTACGTTATCGCGAGAATAATACACGCCGTCTATCGAAAGCGCGGAAAGTTTCTCCACGTCCGTTTTTGTAAGCCGTTTCGCCACCGTGATTTCTGAGGCTTTTTTCTTTGTGAGTTTCTCGTAAATTTCCCCCTCGTCCAAAGAAAGTGTTTGCGCGAGGAGTTTCGCCGTTTCTTCCTTATTTTTCACGGCGTTGGAACGGGCAAAGACTGTATATGCGGACGCATTATCGGCAAGTATCACGCCGTTTCTATCCGTTATTTTTCCGCGCTGGGCAACAATGGGAATTTCCCTGGTCCATTGGTCAAGTGCGCGATAGTTCAATTCTTCCTGCCAAACAACTTGCACGTAAAAAAAACGCCCTATTAAAAAGCAAAAAAGAATTGCCACCGCAATACTTACGGCGAGCAATCTTTTCCGCAAAACGGATACAGAATAATCTTGTGAGTTTGGCGCGCGCATAACGTCCACCTCCGTAAAGCAATATATAATATTGTATTATTTCTTTAAGGAAATGATAACCGCCAAAAAAAGAAAAAAGATTACCCTTTCCCGAGTAATCTTCTTTTCCCTATGTTTATGAGTACTGTATCAGCCCCTAATCATACCTTGTTCTTGCGCATATTGCATAATCGTTTCTTCGCTAGTTGCCGCGTTGATACGAGCCTGCAATTCTTCATTTTCCGAAGCAAGCGTTTGTTCTTGTTCTTGCAAATTTCTCAATTTTACGTTGTTACGTTTGATAATGCCCGAATTGATACCGATAATGCAAAGCATCGCCGTTGCCGTAGCGGCAAACGCCATCATAATTTTCTTTGCCATCGGCGTAAACGTATATTGCGTTTCGCTGGCAACCGAAGCTTGCATAGGCGCATATACTTCTACTTGCATAGGCGCTACAGGTGCAGGCGCGACCACGCTTGCTACCGCTTCCCCTTGCATATTATTGAATTTTTCCGTCGTAAATACGGGCGATTCTACGCGCGCTTGTACAAATTCCGTCACTTGCGGCGTTTGTTCCATAGCCGGCGCATGGACAAATACAGGCGCTTCGGGAGCAAACACGGACGCACGCGACGTTTGCTGCGTGTATTGGCTTTCCGTAACCGCTGCAAACTGTTCCGCTTCCGCATCTTGCAATCTGCGGTAACGTTCTTTAATCATCGCATTATGTTCTTCCGCGACTTTTTGCGCGTTCATCGTTTGTACTCTTTCAAGTTCTGCCGTAAATGCCATTTGTGTGCCTCCGTTTTTCTTCTCGTATCCGTCCCCGACGGTTTATACTCTCTCCGCAATACGCAATTTTGCGCATTTGCTTCTCGAATTGTCGTTTAATTCCTCTTCACAAGCCGTAATCGGCTTTTTCGTGATAATCCGTATCTCCGGTTTCTTTCCGCATACGCATACGGGGAAACTTGACGGACATCTACAAGGATTTTCCAAATATTTGAACGCTTCTTTCACAATCCTATCTTCCAACGATTGGAAGGTAAGGATAACGATTCGTCCACCTACTTTTAATCTTCTCGTCAGCGATAATGTTAGCTCGTACAAGCCGTCTAACTCTCCGTTGACCTCGATGCGAAGCGCTTGAAAGCTCTTTCTTTCACACGGCGCGCCGTATCGGAATTTTGCAGGGATATTGTTGCGGATAATTTCCGCAAATTCCCCCGACGTTTTTAAGGGTTTTACCGCGCGGGCTTTTACCACCCCTCTCGCGATTTGTCTTGCGAAGGTTTCTTCACCGTACATCTTTAATATACGCGCGAGCTTGTCCTCCGAATAGGTATTCAAAATCATTTCCGCTGTCAGCGGTGCGCTTCTATCCATGCGCATATCAAGCGGCGCATCCGCCATGCGATAGGAAAAGCCTCTTTCCTCATCGTCGATTTGGTGGGAAGAAATACCGAAATCGAGGATTGCCCCGTCGATTTTCTCGATCTCCGCCATATCAAACACGCGCTCGTAATCTTTATAGTTGGATTTGAATATTTGAAACCTTCCGGCAAACGGTTGCAAACGCTTGTTTGCCGCGGCGATCGCCTCATCGTCCAAATCGGTGGCAATCAACCTGCCGTTTGGCGAGGTGCGTTTCAATATCTCGTAAGAGTGCCCGCCGCCACCGACCGTGCCGTCAAACCAAACGCCTCCCTCTTTCAAGTTCAGCCCTTGCATACATTCTTCTAGCATTACGGGTTTATGCGAAAACTCCAACATTCTTTAAATCCCCAATTTCTTCAATTCGGCGTCGTAATCTACGCCTTCAATATATTCATAGTATTTTTCAGCCGCCCAAATTTCCAAACGTCTACCTCTACCGAGTGTTACGACGTTCTTTTGAATACCCGCCATCTTCTTTAATGCGGAGGGCCACGTTACACGGCCTTGTCCATCTTCTTCCGCTGAAAAGATGTTGCCGAAGAACAACGTTGACGCTTCGCTCGATTCGGAAATTCCTTCCTCCGATAACGAGCTAATCGTATCGTCGAGCAAATCGTCGCT
>JAZRRB010000208.1:0-3185 GCA_045650385.1 Candidatus Scatosoma sp.
TGCAGGTACGAAACCAACGTGTCCGTCCCAATCGTCTTGGGGACGGTCGATGGTGAGATAAACTTCCGTGTTCGGTTCGTTCATCCACTCCGTCTTAATTTCTTCGATATCTACGAGGTCGTCTTTACTTCTCGCACCGTACACGATAACCACTTTACCGTAGTTTTCGCGATAATGACGAACGTAATTGATTACGCTACGAAGGGGTGCAAGACCGATACCGCCTGCGATAAAGAGCAAATCTTTGCCCTTGAAATCTTCTTCCACGGGGAAGTTTTTACCGTACGGGCCACGTACCGTGATTTGTTGTCCCACTTCCATTGCGTGCAATACTTCCGTAACGCAACCGCATTTTTTAATGGAGAATTCCATGAATTCTTTATTCGTAGGCGAAGAGGTAATCGAGAACATGCACTCGCCAACGCCAGGTACGGAAACCATGGCGCATTGACCGGGCATGTGTTCGAACAATTTCTTGCCGTCCGTGCCTACTACGCGGAAGGTTTTAACGTCAGGCGTGTCTTTTCTAATGTCCGTGATTACGCCGACTTTGGGAATCAAATTTTCATTAGTCATTATCCTTACCTCCGAGCGTCTTAATTACTTTTACGATATTGAGATGTTGCGGGCATTTATTAACGCATCTACCGCAACCCACGCACGAATACAATCCGCCGTTTTGCGAAGGATAGTACACGAGTTTGTGCATAAATCTTTGACGGAAGCGTTGCATTTGCGTCGTACGCGAGTTACCGTGCGCCATAAGCGTGAAATCGGAATACATACAGGAATCCCAGCAACGGTAACGGAGAATACCTTCGTTCGTCTTGAAATCGCGGATATCAAAGCATTGGCAGGTCGGGCAAACAAACGTACAAGTACCGCAACCAAGGCAAGCTTCGCTCATTTCTTCCCATTCTTTTGCGTTGAAGAGTTCGTTCAAGTTTTCGCCCTTGAAGTTGCTCAAATCCAAAGAAGAGAAAGGAAGTTCGTCGATGACTGCTTTCGTAGCCGCTTGTTGCGCCGCCACTTCCGCTTCGCCGCCATTTTCAAACAAGTCTTTTACAAGTGCCGTTAATTTTTCACCCTTTTTAGTGTTCGCTTGCCAATACAAATAGTTATTATCCAACCACGTCGTCACGTCGCCTTGGGGCGCGGTAGCGTCGATATCGAATACTTTACAGAAACAGCTTTCTTCCGGCTTAGAACAAGCAAGCGTAACAATTGTCGTCGCTTCTCTTCTCGATTGATAATAGGTGTCCACAGGCTCAGCGAGGAACACTTTATCGAGCACGTCAATAGCCTTATAGTCGCACGCGCGTACACCAAAGAGTACGAACGGACGCTTTTCGAAGTTCATATTTTCAATGGAAATATTCTTATCTTCCGTTTTGAACTTCATCATGTTTTCGCTTTGAGGGAAGAACATGTTCTTAGGAGATTTTACCGTTTTCAACGTTTCAATCGAAACTTCTTTGCCCTCTCCCCAAACGTGGTAATTTACTTCACCTGCTTTTTTAATGGGAATATACAAGCCGAACGCTTCGTTGATTTTTGCATACAATTCGTTCAATCTTTCTTTTGCTATCTTCAACATTATTTTGCCTCCCCGTTAAACACGTCTTTCGGCTCTACGTCCCCTTCCGTGTAAGAAGTGAGAGGCGTTTTGCCTTCGTCCGTTTCCCCTGCTTGGAACGCTCCGTACAAGCCGTCGATGTCCTTGATGAACTTACGGTTGAGAAGGTGCAAAGGAATATTTTGTGGACAAACTCTACTGCACTCGCCACAGTCGGTACATCTACCTGCCACGTGGAAAGCACGGATTACGTGGAAGAGTTGTTCTTCGAACTCGGAATCGTTTGCCTTTGCGGAGATACCCGATTGCGGATTATCAAATACGCATTTTACGCACGAACAAGCAGGACATACGTTTCTGCAAGCGTTACAACGGATACACTTACTAAGCTGTTCTTTCCAGAAAGCAAAGCGTTCGTCTGCCGTCATCGCTTCGAGTTTGTCTACCTCTGCAAAACGATTCACGTCGCGTTCGGGACGTTCGTGAAGGATAATCTCCTCGTCTTTTACTTGGTGCGTCTTATTGCATACCGCACACTTGGAAAGTACCACTTCGGGTTTGTAAAGGGTGTATTCGCCGCTCGTGGTAACAACCTTTACGTCCTTATCCTCAACGTTTACGCTCTTTACGATGCCGTCCGTCTTTTCTTTGATCGTTTCGATGTTTAATTTTGCTAAACACTCAATAGCAATCACGTGAATATTTTCACGCTTGATACGGTGTTCTTTTACAAGTTGGTTAAAACTGTACGTATCGCAAGGCTTCAAAAATACCGCCGTTTTACCCTCTTTTTTGCTCATTTGAATGAGGTATTTGGAGAGGTTTGCGCCGCAGAACCAATCGTAAACGAAATCTTTCAATTCGTCTACCGTTTCAAAGGACGCGGGCGTGGAATCATAGAAAAACTCGCCTTTTTTCCAACCGATAACGCGCGCTACTTCACCGCTTTCTAAAAGCGCTTTTGCGCGTTCGAGCATTTTCAATTCAACGTCTTTCATATTATTCTCCCTCCTTTACGCGAAGGTCGGTAAGGCGTTTGTTTTCGCCAAGTTCGGTTACCGTTTTCACGAAGTCGTTCATTACCGCGGAGAAACGCGCGCCTTCTGCTGCGGAAACCCACTCTACGCGCGTACGTTCCTTTTCAATACCCATATAGTTCAAGAAACTGAACAAGAGTGCCATTCTTCTTCTCGTATAGTAGTTACCCGTTACGTAATGGCAATCCCCAGGGTGACAACCGCAAAGGATTACGCCGTCTGCGCCTTGTTGGAAGGCTTTAAGTACGAACGTGGGATTTACACGACAAGAACAAGGTACGCGGATGATTTTTACGTTTGCAGGATAGCTTAAACGGCTGGAACCTGCAAGGTCTGCCCCTGCATACGAGCACCAGTTACAACAGAATGCTACGATATTGGGGGTAAATTCTTTCTTTTCAGTTGTTACTTCTTGCATATTGCTTCTACCTCCGCCATAATTTGCTTGGAGCTAAATCCTCTCAAATCCATTGCACCCGAAGGACAGGTAACCGTACAAGCGCCGCAGCCTTGACAAACCGCAGGATTTACGTTTGCAACGCGACGGATTTCCGTCTTGCCGCCACCGATGA
>JAZRRB010000209.1:0-3732 GCA_045650385.1 Candidatus Scatosoma sp.
TCTTGGCATGCCGCTTTATATTTTCCCAACTTATCAGCGGCCATGACAAGCCCGTTTACCGCCGCGATTTGACGAAATGCACTGATAATCAACTCTCTCGCCATAATGATACACACGCAAATAACGGTAATCAAATACAAGACGTTTGCGGAAACGTTCATACATACGAACAAACCGTCTTTTAACGTCAACAAAACAATCATCGCAATGGAAATAAGCACTTTATCCGCAATGGGATCGAGGAATTTCCCAAGGTTCGTCACCAAGTTATATTTACGCGCAATTTTACCGTCCACAAAATCGGTGAGCGCCGCTATCGCAAAGATAATTGCCGCGATACCATAGTTAAACGGCAAAATACCGTCCAAGAAAAACACCACCAAAAAGACGGGTATTAAACAAATTCTTGCCAATGATATTTTATTGGGTAAATTCATAACGTATAATCCTCCGTTTTACCGTATAAATCGTAATTCTCCGCGCGAGTAATCGTCACTTGATAACGTTCCCCTTGCGTGGCTTCTTCGGCGTTAAAATACACTTTACCGTCGATATCGGGCGCATTGAAATACGCTCTTCCAACAAAACAACTCTTTTCATAATCGATTCCGTCGCAAAGTACCTCTACCGTTTGCCCAACAAAGCCGTCCATGATTTTCTTCGCCACTTTTTCCTGCGTTTCGTACAATGCGCGAACGCGGCGTTGCTTGGTTTTATGGTGCACTTGCGGTTGTAAACGATACGCGCCCGTATCTGGTTCACGCGAATACGCAAAGAACCCGCAATTGAATAATTCCGCTTCTTTGATAAACGCTTGCATGCCCAAAAATTCCTCTTCTGTTTCCGTGGGGAAACCGCTGATAAACGTCGAACGGATAGCAATACCTGGAATTCTTTCGCGCAGTTTTTTAAGCAGCGATAAATATCCCTCCCTCGTGCCTTTGCGGTTCATGAGTTTGAGAACTCTGTTTTCCGAGTGTTGCAAAGGAATATCAATGTATTTAAGCACCTTATCGTTTGTAGCAATCTCTTCAATCAGCGCATCGCTAATCACGTCGGGATAGCAATAAAGCAAGCGAATTTTTTGAATATTTTCAAGCGCGGAAAGTTTTCTAATCAGTTCAACAAAGCGATTTTCACCGTATAAATCTTCCCCGTAACGCGTCGTATCTTGCGCCACCAAAATAAGCTCCGCTATATCCCCCAGCGAATCCGCTTCTTGTAATAATTTTTCCATGGGATAGGAACGGTATTTTCCGCGAATTTTGGGAATCAAACAATACGTACAATGGTTATAACAACCGTCCGCAATCTTCAAATACGCCACGTGTTCGTCCGTTGTGAGCACTCTTGATAAAGAATATGCGTCGTTGCCCTTTTTGACGTAATTTTGCCGTTCACCGCTTTTATAGGAATTTTCCAAAGCTTCGAAAATCTTTTCGTAATCGGAAATCCCCAAAAACACGTCCGCTTCTTCAAGCGGTAAATATAATTCGTCGATAAATTTTTGAGGCAAGCAACCGGTTACTACAATTTTTTCCAAGTTGCCATTTTTATAATCGGCGCACTCTAACACCGTTTCAATTGCCTCTTCTCTTGCCGATTGCAAAAAGGCACAGGTGTTGACGATGACGATTTGCGCTTTGGATAAATCGTCCGTCGTCTTACACCCTTTGTCTTTTAACAATCCCAAAAGCTTCTCCGTATCGACACGGTTTTTATCGCAACCAAGCGATATTACACCGAATAACTTATTCGATAACATTTTTTCACACCTTCGATATACAGTATAACACGTTTAATATGACAAACGTATGCCTGTTTTAGAAAATTTTTGAACTTTTTATAAGAATTATAACGAGCCGTATTTGCTTTCGAACTCTTCTTTGCTAATCAATACTTTACGAGCTTTTGCGCCCTCAAAGCTGGAAATATATCCCATTTCTTCCATCCATTCTACAATTTTCCCTGCTTTATTATAGCCAATGGAACATTTTCTTTGAATCAAGGAAATGGAAGCGCTATTACTCAAAATAACGTAACGGAGCGCGTCGATGTAAACGGGTTCAACCTCGTCGCTATCGCCAAACGAATCGCCACCGCCACCACCGCTACGGGTATTATTGATATACGCCGTTGCCGTTTCGTCGTAATACGCTTCGTTGTTCGCTTTGATAAAGTTGACGATACGTTGCGAATCTTCCGCGGAAATAAACGCACTTTGTACGCGCACAGGCGTGTTAATGCCTTGCATGGTGTACAAGAAGTCGCCTTTGCCCAAAAGCTTTTGCGCACCCGTTTGATCGAGGATAACGCGCGAGTCTACGTCCGTCGCAACCGCAAACGCAATACGCGTAGGCAAGTTGCTCTTGATGACGCCCGTAATGACGTCGGTAGAAGGACGTTGCGTGGCCACTACAAGGTGAATACCTGCCGCACGTGCTTTCTGCGTCAAGTTTTGAATTTTGTCTTCAATATCTTTCTTCGCCGCAAGCATCAAATCGGCAAGCTCGTCGATGATAATAACGATTTTAGGCAATCTTTCCGCTTTTTCTACGTGCGTATTGTATTGATCGAGATTGACAACGTACGTACCTGCGCGGCTCATTTTTTCAAACAAACCGTAACGGCGGTTCATTTCCCCGATTGCCCAGTTCAAGCTTTGCACTGCCTTAGGCGCTTCGGTTATGATTTCGTTGATCATCAAGTGCGGCAAATTGTTGTACAAAACAAATTCCGTCTTTTTCGGGTCAATCAAAATCAAACGCAATTCTTCGGGAGAATACTTATAAATCAAACTGATTATCAGCGAACCCAAGAACACGCTTTTACCCGAGCCGGACGAACCTGCAACAAGCATGTGAATCATCTTAGAAATATCGCCGTACACCTTTCTATTGCCTGCGTCTTTACCCATCGTGAACATAATCGACGAAGATTTCGCATTGACAAAGGTGTCTCCCGACAACATACAGCCAAGCTGTACGAATTGACGTTCTTTATTCGGCACTTCGATACTGACAACGCCGTCTTCATAGTTGGGATAAATATTTACCCCGCTCGAACGCAAACTAATCGCTATCGGTTGGTCGAGCGCCACTACTTTTTGAGGGGGAATATTACGAGGAATCGTCACATTGTAACGGGTAACCGTAGGCCCGAACGTCGTCGAAGCAATCGTCGCACCCGACACTTTGAAATCTTCCAAAGTTGCCAAGATATTTTGCTTGGTTTCCTCTACTTCTTCGGGGTTTAATACCGGTTCTACGTCACGACAGTCAAAATCGTCCAATCTCGGTTTTACGTAAGGACGAATCACCCGAGGTTTGGGAGGCGGCGGTGGCGTAGGTTCGACAATAGGCGCAGCCTTTACAGGCGGCGTTACGGGAGGCGTAGGCTCGCTAAAACGGTCGTTTTCTACGTTTTCCGTACGACTTGCCGATACAAAGCGGTCGCTTTCTTCTACTCTTTCCGATTCGCCTAAAATATCGCGCGTAGGCTCTACGTTCCGCGTAGACTCAAAATCCGAACGAATGGTATAAGGATCCTCTTCCTCGTCATCGAAAAGATGTAAGCCGTCCCTATCGCTATCGCGCGTTTCTATCGGCGATACGTTTTCCTCTACGTTTCTTTCAAATAAGCTTTCTCTGTCCCCAAACGTTTCTCTTGCAAACGCTCTATCGCTGTCGCTGTTGCCAAAAACGAAGTCGGATCGTAGCCATGTCGTTCTGT
>JAZRRB010000210.1:0-7582 GCA_045650385.1 Candidatus Scatosoma sp.
ACCGCGCCGACGTCACGGTTTTGTTGATAGCAGCTCGACCAAGTAGCCACCGTTTCCGTAAGTTGCATAAAACGTTTATCCCATTTATCCATCTTTGCCATAAGAAATCTCCTTTTTGACCTATTCAACCAAGTTTCATTATAGCACACTTTTTGTCGAAAATCAATGCTTTCCAAAGGAATTTTTTCCTAACTTTCGTTAGGAATAAAATTTTTTACCGAATTTTCCCATTTTTCTGTTTGACAATCGCTAAAAATAGTTTATAATATAACCGTATAAAAAATTTCGGCGTAATTTTGCGCCAAAAGTAACGGAGGATTTTATGAATATCAAACCTTTATTCGACAAAGTAGTCGTAGAAAGCGTAACAGTGGAAGAAAAGACGAAAAGCGGCTTCTTCCTCCCCTCGTCCGCACAGGAAAAACCCCAAACCTGCCAAGTGGTAGCGGTTGGCCCCGGCGGTATTATCGACGGCAAAGAAGTGAAAATGCAAGTGAAAGTGGGCGATAAAGTGCTTTGCTCTAACTATGCAGGCTCGAACTTCAAAGTAGACGGCAAAGAATTTACGATTATCAAACAAAGCGACATCCTCGCTATTGTAGAAGATTAAAATCGGTAAGGAGTAAAGAAACATGGCAAAACAAATTAAATACGGCGAAGACGCCAGAAAAGCATTGGAAACGGGTGTTAACGTACTTGCAGACACCGTAAAAATCACGCTTGGCCCTAAGGGTAGAAACGTAGTGCTCGATAAAAAATTCGGCGCGCCCCTCATCACCAACGACGGCGTTACGATTGCAAAAGAAATCGAACTCAACGACCCGTTCGAAAACATGGGTGCACAACTTGTTAAAGAAGTATCCACCAAGACCAACGACGTAGCCGGCGATGGTACGACGACGGCGGTAGTTTTGGCACAAGCGATTGTGCGCGAAGGTTTGAAAAACCTTGCAGCAGGCGCAAACCCTATCATCTTAAAGGAAGGTATCAAAAAGGCGGTTGATACGACTGTAAACCACCTTAAATCTATCTCCAAAGCGGTTGAAAGCAATAAAGCTATCGAACAAACCGCATCCATTTCCGCAGGCAATAAAGAAGTTGGCGCGTTGATTGCAAAAGCAATGGAAATCGTCGGCAAAGACGGCGTTATCACCGTAGAAGAAGGCAAATCGATGAACACCGAACTTTCCACTGTGGAAGGTATGCAATTTGATAGAGGTTACGCATCCGCTTACATGGTAACGAATACCGATAAAATGGAAGCTACGCTTGAAAACCCCTATATCCTTATTACGGATAAGAAAATTTCTTCCTTGCAAGAAATATTGCCCGTTATCGAACCCCTCGCACAACAAGGCGCAAAACTTTTGATTATCGCCGAAGACGTTGAGGGCGATGCTTTGGCGGCGCTTATCGTAAACAAACTTAAAGGCGTATTTAATTCCGTTGCTGTAAAAGCCCCTGGCTTTGGCGATAGAAGAAAAGAAATGCTCCGCGATATCGCAATCCTTACGGGCGGCGAAGTGATTTCTTCCGATTTGGGCATTGATTTCAAGGACGTTACCCCCGATATGCTCGGTAGAGCGTCCAGCGTACGCGTTGACAAAGAAAACACCACCATCGTAGGCGGCGCAGGCGACGCAAACGATATCAAAGCACGTATCCTTTCCATCAAAGCACAAATCGCGGAAACGAAATCGGACTACGATAAAGAAAAATTGCAAGAACGCCTTGCAAAACTCGCAGGCGGCGTAGCAGTTATCTCCGTTGGCGCGGCAACCGAAGTGGAAATGAAAGAAAAGAAACTTCGTATCGACGATGCACTCGCGGCAACGAGAGCGGCTGTGGAAGAAGGCTATGTGCCTGGCGGCGGTAGCGCACTCCTCTCCGCTGTTCCTACCGTGAAAAAGCTTGTTGCAAGCTTGAACGGCGATGAAAAGACGGGCGCAACGATTGTTTTGAAGGCACTCGAAGAACCTATCAGACAAATCGCGAAAAACGCAGGGCTTGACGGCTCGGTTATCGTAGATAAAGTGCTCTCCTCCAAGAAAGCAAACTACGGTTTCGACGCGCTTAACAACAAATACTGCGATATGGTAGAATCGGGGATTATCGACCCGACGAAAGTTACCCGTTCGGTACTCCAAAACGCGGCAAGCGTTGCTTCCACGCTTTTGACAACGGAAAGCATCGTTACCGATATCCCCACCCCTCCTGCACCTATGGCACCTGCCGGCGGCGACATGGGCGGTATGTATTAATTTCATAAATTATAATAGCCCCCTTGGCGAAGGTTCGCCAAGGGGGCTATTTTTTATTTATACCATACTTTCTAATATCAATTTATCGGCGACAAGCGCCATAAATTCGCTATTCGTTGGTTTTTCCGTGCCAAGATATATCCTCGCACCGAATATTGCATTGATGGCGTCTATCCGACCTCTATTCCACGCCACTTCTATCGCATGACGGATTGCTCGCTCCACTTTGCTTGCCGACGTGGAAAATTTCTTCGCAATCGAGGGATACAATTCTCTTGTCACGCTATTGATAAGCCCGGGGCGTTCTATCATCATCTTTATCCCCTCGCGCAAATATCCGTAGCCTTTAATATGCGGCGGAATACCAATAGAAATGAAAATTTCACTAATCTTTTCATCCGCCGTAACGGGTTGCCTCTTTGAAATACCGCTGTCTTTATGTATCGGCTTATCTTTTAACATTTCGCGCATACGCTCTAATGCCGATTGCACGGAAAAGGGTTTTACCAAATAATAGGACGCACCCTCGCTCATCGCACGCTCAATTAAATCATCACTTGCCACGCCCGTTGCAATAATCTTGACATCCGCCCACGTCTTTTTCGCCGTACGAATAACCGCGCAACCGTCCGCCCCTTTCAAAAACATACTGACAAGTATAATATCAGGCTTTCCGTTTAATAACGCTTTGATACCTGCGTCCCCGTCGTCACCTACGTGCAATAATTGAAATTCTTTACTTTCCCTTATCGCACCTGCCAATTGCTCCAACACCGATTGATTGGATTCCAATAAAATTACCGAATTCGATCTCATAAAAAAATCGCTCCTTTTATAGTATTTTTTTCGCCAAAGTTCCCTTGGTGAAAAGTATTATACTACAAAATTTGCGATTTGTAAATAGATTTTGTACAATATTCAAAAATTATTTTTCAATATTTTGAAGAATTTTGTACAATATTGTAAAATAGTCGTAAAAATATGTCGAAATAGTTGGTTATGAGGATAATTAGGTAGTTTCGTCGATATATTCGTCGTAAGTTACCTGTCTATCGTAAACCTTGGTATCGTTGATTTCAATGATACGGTTTGCAACGGTGTTCATAAGTTCTTGGTCATGCGAAGTCAAAAGCATACAACCTTTATAATTACTTAAACCGTTGTTAAGAGCGGTAATCGATTCCAAATCGAGGTGGTTGGTCGGTTCGTCGAAGATAAGGAAATTGCTACCTTCCAACATCATTTTCGCAAGCATACAACGTACTTTTTCGCCACCCGATAAAACGTGCGCTTTTTTCAAGGCTTCTTCGCCCGAGAAAAGCATACGTCCAAGCCATCCGCGAAGATATTCTTCGTAATGATCAGAAGAGAATTGAGAAAGCCATTCGACAAGGTTCAAATCGCAACCGTTAAAATATTCGTTATTGTTTTGCGGGAAATAGGACGTGGAAATAGTTTTACCCCATTTTACCGTACCGCTATCGGGTTGTTCCTTGCCCATTAATATATCGTAGAGCATGGTAAGCGTCGTACTCTTGTTGGATACGATACCGATTTTTTCGTTTCTTTGTACGGTAAAGGAAAGATTTTTGAAATACCCATCTTTGCACAAATCTTCTACGATGAGAATATCGTTGCCGATTTCCTTTTCAAATTTGAAATCGATATACGGATATTTACGAAGCGAGGGCTTGAAATCGTTAATCGTGAGTTTTTCAAGCTCTTTCTTTCTCGAAGTAGCTTGACGGGACTTGGAAGCGTTTGCCGCAAAGCGCGCGATAAATTCTTGCAATTCTTTGGCGCGTTGTTCCGCTTTCTTGTTTTGTTCCTTTTGCTGTCGGGCGAGAAGTTGGCTCGTTTGATACCAAAAATCGTAGTTACCTACGTACATGTTGATTTTACCGAAATCGACGTCGCAAATATTGGTACAAACTTTATTCAAGAAGTGTCTGTTATGCGAAACGATAATAATGGTATTTTCGAAATCCATCAAATAGTTTTCCAACCATCTTACCGTCTTAATGTCAAGGTTGTTCGTGGGCTCGTCCAAAAGCAATACGTCGGGATCGCCAAACAGCGCTTGGGCAAGCAATACGCGGACCTTTTGTTTTGCGTCGAGTTCGCTCATAAGCGCGTAGTGTAAGCTTTCGTCGATTTCGAGTGCATTCAAAAGCTGTCCTGCTTGATATTCGGCATCGTAGCCGTTCATTTCCGCAAATTCGCTTTCCAAATCAGCCGCTTTTACGCCGTCTTCTTCCGTGAAATCGGGTTTTGCGTACAACGCGTCCTTTTCGTCCATAACCTCGATTAAACGCTTATAACCGAGCATAACGGTACGAATTACCGTTTCGTTATCGTACATATTTTGGTTTTGTTGCAAAACGGACATACGCTCGTTTTTGTCCAACGAAACGAAGCCCTTTTGCGGTTCAATTTCCCCTGAAAGGACTTTCAAAAAGGTAGATTTACCTGCGCCGTTTGCGCCGATAATACCGTAACAATTCCCTTTTGTGAATTTCAAATTTACGTCTTCAAATAATTTTTTACTGCCAAATTGCAACGAAACGCCCGTTACCTGTAACATATTACACCTCAAAAATTTTCTTATAAGAAAATTATACCATATTATTTTCTTTTAATCAATCGTTTGCGCCGTTAAAACGAAAAAGAAAAGCCCTATAAAGGACTTTTCTTTTCATGGTTATACCTTTGTAATGCCTGTAATACTGTCAAAATACAATTCCGCACCAACGCCAAGGTGGCATACCAAGCGAATATGCAAAGGCCAGCCTGCTACGTGTTCCAACAAAACTCTATCCGCCGAAATCGTAAATTCGTTCCAACCTTCTTGCACCGTCCCAAGAAACGTACCATACGAAATGGGCGTATTCAAATCCAAATAAATACTCGTTCCTGCCGCCGCTGCATTTGCATATACGTAAAACTTGATTTGGCTATAACTATCCAAACTGGTAATCAGTTGTCCAATCAAATAACAATGTCCAACCGAAGTATCCGTTTCCGTTACTTTCCATGCGCCGTTGCCGTCTTTGGTATACGCGGGATTTGTCGTCACTTCCACCGTTGCATTGTAATGCGAGCCGATATCCTTAGAGAAGTCTTGAACAACGACTTCCGTGGGTACACTTGCCGTTTTGCCCTCAAACTGCGTCCAATACGCTTCCGCTAAATACTTACGTTCATATAAAATATTCAGGATTTGGTCTTTAATTGCCGTCGCACCCGAAACGGTGGGATGCAACCCCATCAAATTGATATTATTGTTTTCATGGTCGTTAAGTGCAACGATATGGATAGATTTACCAAACTCTACGAAGCCTTTTACCGCGTTCATAATCGGCGTTTGGTAATCAATCGGGGTAGGCTTAAAACCAGGAACAAGCGCATCGTTCATACTTTCGTAGGTATTTAATACGACGATGATCTGCGCGTTAGGAGCCACCTCTTTCGCTTTGGCAACCATATAACAAATAGAGGGAAGTACCTCATATTTATCCGCTTCCGTCCAACCGCTGTATTTCGCCGCGCCCAAAGGCGATCCCCCCCAAGAATCGTTTGTCCCACCGAAAATAAAGAAGGTATTTACCGTATTTCTTTCAAAATACCCGTTTGCAATCAACGCGTCCATACGTTCTACAAAAGAATCTTGCGGTGCAGCCGTCGTGCCATACGTCGTACCGCAAACCGTCGAACCGGACACGCTATTATTCATAATCAAATTACTCTTGGTATTGGAAAGAATTTGTCCCCACCACGTTTGTTCTACTTTCGTCAAGTCCGTTTGCGCAACGGCTTTATCCGAATAATAATAGAAACGAGGATCGTTCAAATACCCTTCAAACGTCGAATAACTATCGCCAAAAATCATGACGTTGCCAAGATTAAGCTGTTCGTTATAAACACCTACAAGGTTATCCACACGCATAACGTACGGCGCATTTACCGATGCTATCGTTGCTTGTGATACGTTTATCGTTATCGAAGAGATAAACCCTTCAGCAATTAACGTATTTACGTTAAGTTTTAACTCATTCCAACCGTCTTTTAAGGTTGACGCATTAAAAGTTTGCGAACCGACATTAATCGTAGGAACAATGCCAGCATATACACTATCAATGGGAACCAATACCCAAACACGGATTTCATCATAGATAGAAAGCTTTTCCCTTGTCATCGGCGCGCCGTTTCTAATCATTGGAATGGTAACAGACGCAGTTTTTAGATACTGAATCCCATACGACGCTTCTCCAAACGCTTTTAATACGGTATCCCTAAACGCAGCAAACGATCCATCCGTCGCGGCGGTTGCACTTGACAACGTATCCAACGTATTCAACGACAAGGCCACAGCCCCAGTATTGATAGGCGCATCATAAATCGTGTTATGCGTTACAAGCGCGCAATAATCGCTATCCGTATAGTTTTCACTATCGCCAATCGCTTTTACTTGTATAGCATCCCCAGCAGCCAACACAACAGAACGCAACGTTGTTTCTACTACGTCTTCATCGTTAATTCTATACGCATAACGACTTGCGTTAGCAATCGTTTCCCAACTTGCCGTATGCCCGCTTAACGTAACGTTCGGCGTAGCCAATTTCACGGGCTTGGGTTCTTCTTCCGCAGGCGGCGCGGTGTACCTTATTTCTTCGCAATAATCACCATCCGTATAATTTTTACCGTCGCCGATTGCTTTTACTTTTATCGTATCGCCGTCCTCTAATACAACCTCTTTCAACGTCGTTTCTACAACTTCTTCTTCATTAATTTGATACGCATAGCGAACCGCGTTTTCTACCGTTTCCCAGCTTGCCACGTTATCAGTAAGCAACAAGGTAACTTTGCCAAGTTTGGTAGGCTCAGGCTTGGGTTCTTCTTCCGCAGGCGGCGCGGTGTACGTTATTTTTTCGCAATAATCGCCGTCCGTATAATTTTTACCGTCCCCGATTGCTTTTACTTTTATCGTATCGCCGTCTTCCAAGGCCACTTCGCGCAACGTCGTTTCTACAACTTCTTCTTCATTAATTTGATACGCGTAGCGCGCGGCATTTTCCACCTCTTCCCAGCTTGCTACGTTATCGTTAAGCGTTACGGTAACACCGCCGAGTTTCGTAGGATTAATGGGAGCAGGAGCTTTATCGCAAGCCATAATACAAAAAGGCAAAATTAACCCTATGATAAGCGATAATAATTTAACAAGAAGATTTTTTCTCATAATCTTTCCCTTTTATAATTTATTGATTAAATTATATCATATTTTTTACCATTGTCAATATCGAAAAAATTCGATTTCTCTCTCT
>JAZRRB010000211.1:0-4921 GCA_045650385.1 Candidatus Scatosoma sp.
ACACCTTCCTCGGCTGGTACGTGGGGGAAAAATGGATTACGGACGAAGAGGTGTATGAATTTACCCTTTCTGAGGATACGACGATGACGTATACGGCGAAATGGGCGGCATATACGTTGACGACGGAAAGTGATTTTTCCATAGCAGGTACGTATTCTCTTTATACGGAAGAGAAAGTGACGGCAGGGGAAAACGTGACGTTGACGGTAACGCCGAATACAAATTACACCTTCCTTGGCTGGTACGACGGGGAGGAAAAACTTTCGGGTAACGCGTCGTATACCTTTGCCATGCCAAAAGAAAGCGTGACGTACACGGCGAAGTGGCAAGACGATTGGAAACAAATAGAAGGGTATAATTATTGGACGTTTGAACAGCTTGGGAAACAAGTAATGCCGATTGTCGGGTTCAATACCCCCAACGCATCTTCTGCGGATTTGGGAAGAACGGAGGGTTTGCCTTCGCAAATTTCCTTAGATAGCTATCAAATGATGAAAGATTGCGGTATCAACGTGGCTTGCGGTTGGTGGAACGACTGGAAAACGTATCAAGTGCAAGACGACGTTTTAAGGGAGCTTGATTATGCCGAGCAAGTAGGCATGGTGTATATTGTCAACGATAGAAACGCGTTAGAGGCTACGAAGGCGAGCGATTTGGATGCGTTTAATGCCTATATGTCCAAACCTGCGTACGGCGGCACGATACTTATTGACGAGCCGGGCGCGGTTAACTTTAACGCCATTGCAAGCGCCACGAGGGCTTGGGAAGCGAGCGAGTATAGCAATACGCTTGCTTACGTAAACAATTTGCCTAACTATGCGGCGATGTGGCAATTGAACGACTGTCAAGAGACGGGCGGTACGCCGGCTGGTACGTTCTCTAATTACGAAGAGTGGGTGCAGTTGTATTTGAATACGGTAAAACCGCAAGTGTTCAGCTATGATTACTATCCATATCATTATAACGATGCGTCTTTCTTCCGTGACGGTTGGTATACCAATTTAAGCAACGTGCGCTATTACACGATGAAAGCAAACGTGCCTTATTGGGTGTACGGACAGGTGGGCGTTTGGAAGGAATACGGTACAAGCGAGGTAAGACGAAAACTCTCGTATGGGGAAACGGCATTCCAATACAACACCATGCTTGCGTACGGTGCAAAAGGGATACAATATTATAACTATTATACGCCCCCCAACTATGCGGTGGAAAACGGTTTTACCGCTTGTATTACGACGGACGGACAAAAAACCGATTATTACGATTACGTGCAAAAAATCAATAAACAAGTGGCAGCGATTGACCAAGTGCTTTTGATGAGTAAGTGGCAGGGAATTATCCAAATCAATAATACGCCCACGGCAATATCTTCGGGAGATTTGGTTTCCTCTTACGGAGCGTTGACAAGTGCGACAGGTGTGGGCGATGCGATTGTGGGCTGTTTTGAATACCGCGATATCGGTTACGCATATTATATCGCTTCCAACAACGTTTCTACTGGTGCGACGGTTACGCTTAACTTTAATGATACGTATAATTTGACGAAAGTGCAAGATGCGACGGAAACGCAAAGCAGAGGCAATGCCATTACGGTAAGTTTGCCGGCGGGCGAGGGCGTATTGGTGGTTGTGCCGAAAAATTGAATTTTTTGAAAATAAATACAGCCGAGGCATTTTTGCCTCGGCTGTAAACGTTATGAAAAATTATAAAGGATTTAGTCCAACCAAATAATCTATCGAAATTTCGAAAAATTGCGCCAATGCGATTAGGTTGGATAATTTGGGCTCACGTAATCCGTTTTCCCATAGACTAATAATGCCTTTGCTTACGTCAATGGCTTTTGCTAATTCTATTTGTCCCACGCCTTTTTCTAAACGCGATTCTTTTAATCTTTCACAAAAAATAGTATTCATATAAAAATTATCTCACAAAAGTAAGAAAAATACTTGACATCTTACTATTGTAAGATTATACTGTAACTACAGTATTAACAAAAAGGAGAAATGTTATGAAAAAAAGATGGTTGGTTTTAGGTTTAGCGGCAATAATGAGCTTGGGCTGTATGTTTGCATGCGGTAAAGACGGCGAGGATGGCAGTAATAATGGGACTACAGGTGAAACGGTTGAAAAAGGGGAAAGAGTGACGGCGGAACAATGGGCGGCGGCAATGGCAAACGTGGATTGCAAAAATCTTTATATGGAAGAATATTTTAAATATATAAGTGATGGGGAAACAGAAGAAGAATGGGTAATAGAGCAGTATGCTGAAAATATATTTTATGAATTAGAAAACGAGTTTGGCGACGAGGATAGAAACTGGTTTGTATACAATAATGGAAAGATTTACGAATACGAAGTGATTAAAGAAGGGGATGGTGTGGATGACGACGGTTCGAGAACGGTCGATTGGCATGTAACTTATAAAAATTATACAACCGACCATATGACGAAGGATAAAGCGGAAATAATAGAATATATTGGTTGTTATTTTTCGCATATATTGTACTTGGGCGATGATGAGTACAATAACGTGTTTGAGGAAAGGATAGAAAATTATACGTTTGACGAGGAAAAAGGAGTTTATTATCGTTTGTACAATCAAACAAGGGACAATGGCAATATAGACAAAGAACGTTTAGAATTTCTTTTCAAAAACGGAAAATTGTATTCTATTGTCGACACAGTAGAGGATGTGCAAGCTGATGGGGATTACGATTTGACCGTCATGACGCTTATTTTTGGTGGAAAAGATATCGAATTACCCAATGAAGAAGGATTAAATGCATTGATTGCACAAAACAACGGATAAAGATTATAAATACAGCCGAGGCATTTTGCCTCGGCTGTAAAATTGTTGATTGTTTATAATAGGGGACGATACCGTTACATAAAAGGGATAATGAAAGATAGAAAGATTGGGGGGCGGTGGCTCACCGCTTAAATTTTCTTTTTCAATTCGCGTACGGCGTTGGTTAAGAAAAATTCTGCCGTGGTGCCTTTGCGGATAAGCTGTAACGCTTCCTCAGGCGTGCACCAACGCGCTTCCGAAATTTCGTCTTCTTTCAATTTGATTGCTTTGTCTTCGACAATGACGATAAAGTTCAGCATAAGCACTTCTTTCTTTTGATGATAGCGCGAGGACATATATTTGGATTTTACAACGTCCAAACCAAGTTCTTCTTTGATTTCTCTAGGGATTGTCTTTTCTGCGTTTTCGCCTTTTTTGATATACCCTGCAAACAGGATAAAATCATCGTCTTCCACATGTTTGGCAAGCAAAATTTTATCTTGGGCGCGGTTGGTAACTACCATGGAAACGGCAACGGAAAATTGCGGAAACATATACGTTTCGCATTTTCCACAGTAGGGGATTAAACCCTCGTTTTCACAAAACCGTAAACTTAATTTTTGTCCGCATTCCCTACAATACATACTTTTCTCTCCTTATCTTATCATAAAAAGCCGATTTTTCGGATTTTACAATATTATCATACGCTATTTTTAAGCCTTTGTCAATAGTCGTAAAAAAAATTCGGCAAAAAAATTAGCGATTTTTATCGTTTTGGTGGAAAGTAATGGGCATATCGGCTTGACAACGCGCGGAAAATAGGTTATAATAAATTGCTATCGTATGCGTTGGCGCGTTTTTTTCGCGCGTAAAAACGGTGGCGGCGGAAGATGCTTCGCCATTCAAACAGGGAAAAAACAAAGGAGATATATAAAAATGCTCACATCTATTTGCGGTATCAACTGGGGTGACGAAGGCAAGGGACGTATGGTCGATTTGCTTTCCCAAAGCTTTGACGTGGTTTGTCGTTATCAAGGCGGTAACAATGCAGGCCACACCGTTATCAACGAAAGAGGGAAATTCATTTTGAATTTGTTGCCTTCGGGGATTTTGCGTGAAGAAGTAGTCAACGTAATGGGCCCGGGTATGGTTATCGACATCAAGCACCTTTGCGGCGAAATGGCAAAACTCATTGAAGCAGGTATCAAAATTACCCCTGCTAATCTTAAAATTTCCGACAGAGCCGTTATCACGATGCCGTATAACGTTTTGCAAGACTGCTTGGAAGAAGACCGTCTTGCGGGTAAAAAATTCGGTTCTACCCGTCGCGGTATCGCACCCGTTTATGCGGATAAATACTACAAAAAAGCTTTCCGCATGGGCGAACTTTTGAACACGGAAAAATTGTACGCACGCGTTGCGGACATCGTAGAATGGAAAAACCTCACCGTTGTCGGCGGTTATAAAGCGGAAGCCGTTAAGACGGAAGATATTATCGCATACTTTGAAGAATTCGGCAAAAAGCTTGCTCCCTTCGTTTGCGACGTTGGCGAATTCTTGACGAAAGCCAACGACGAGGGTAAGAACATCATGTTCGAGGCGCAACTTGGCGCTATGCGTGATATCGATTTCGGTATTCACCCTTACACCTCGTCCTCTTCGACGATTGCGGCGTACGCGCCTATCGGTGCAGGCGTACCCCAACTCCAACTCGATAACTCGATTGGTATCATGAAAGCGTACTCTACCTGCGTAGGCGAAGGTCCTTTCACGGCAGAATATTTTGGCGACGATGCGAAAAAACTTCGTGACTTGGGTGGCGAATACGGCGCGGCTACGGGTAGACCGAGACGTGTTGGTCCTTTCGACGTAGTGGCTTCTCGCTATGGTATCCGTTGCCAAGGCGCAAAGGAAATTGCACTCACGAAAATGGACGTGCTTTCCGCGTATGAAGAAATCGAAGTTTGTACCGCGTACGAATTGAACGGCAAGATTATCCACGAATTCCCTTTCATCGACGTTTTGGACGATTGCAAACCGATTTTTGAAACGGTTAAGGGCTGGAACTGCGATATTTCTAAATGCAGAAAGAAGGAAGATTTGCCCAAAGAAGCGCTTGACTATATCGCGTAT
>JAZRRB010000212.1:0-3034 GCA_045650385.1 Candidatus Scatosoma sp.
AGCAATATCCTCGTTTTCACAGCGTTCTACCATATGTTCTCTATGAAAAATTAACCCTTAGCTCCCGTCGCTTGACGGGAGTTATTTTATTATTTTATACGCAAAAATAGTTGACGAAGCTTTTATTATTTGTTATAATAGCATAGCAATCGCTTGGAGGCGTAGCTCAGTTGGTTAGAGCGCTACCTTGACATGGTAGAGGTCGGAGGTTCGAGCCCTCTCGCGTCCACCAAAGGAAAAACACCCGTCAGGGTGTTTTTTTGTGGCGCGAAAGCAGTGAGAAACTCCGTAGAGATTCGCGCGAGCAAAGCGAAGCCTTGATACTTGTATCAAAACGCTCTCGCGTCCACCAAAGGAAAACTCTTCTCGGATTGAGAAGAGTTTTTTGCTTTTTATTAATTTCCTTCTTTGCTTTCTTTCACCGAAAGTAAACGGTAGAAAATAGCGAAGAAAAGGATATTTGTTAAATAGATAACGGGGAAAAGTATGAAAGACAAGAATTGCGCCGGGTTAGCCATTTCCGCTTTGCAATACACGGCAATCATGGTTGTGATGATAATACATATTACCAAAATCACCGCTGCCGTCAAGATATAGGGGGCGTGTTTTTTACGTCTTGCTCTGGGGCGGAAACTACATGCGTTCAATACTGCGCACGTGATAAAGAGGATAAAGCCTACGCCAAAGCCAACAGCAGGGTATGCCACCGATACGCCTAAAATATCCTTTAAGAAGAATACGAGCAAGCTTTCAAAAGCAATAATACAAAAGATAATAAATGCCGTTTTGTATAACGTTCTTCCTACGTTGTAAATACCGCCGCCTGTGCTTGAAGGTTTATTTTCCTTTGTTTCTGCATAGCTTACGCCGTGCATATTGCCTGCCATATTCAATTTTATGCCTTCCGCTTGCGCACGTTCGCGTAAATCGGGTTGTTCGTTTTGCGTATTTGCAATAGGGGCAGGCTGTTGCGTATATACGCTTTGTTGATAAGCGTTTGCAAGCTGTCTGTTTTGCAATTCTCTTGCCGCCGCGTTCAGGCTATTTTCTCTTTGAGAAAGTTCCAATTCTCTTTCTTGCAGTTCGCCGATTTTGCGTTGCAATGCCGATTGTTCGTCGATGGAACGTTGTTGTAATTCCTTGCGCGTTCTTTCCGCTGCCTCTTGGTCTTGTTCAAACTTTTGTTTTTTCGCTTCAAATGCCGCTTGTTCTTCTTCCAAAGCACGCAAACGTTCGGTATAAAGGGCTTCTTCCGTTTGGAAAGCTGCTTTTTCCGCCTCGAATTTTTCAAGGTTTTCATTAAACAGTTTTACCTGTGCGTTGTAAGAACTGAGTTTATCCGCAAAATCAAATTGTTGCGCGGAAAGGGCGTTCTTTCTTGTGATAAAATCGAGCTGCTGTTGGTTGTAAATGGATTGTCTTGCGGCTAAATCCTTTTGTTGTCCTGCAATAACGGCGAGTTCGTCTTGTAATTTTTGTGTATTAATCGCGAGTTCTTCTTCCCGTTTTTCAAGATCCGCGTTCTTTTGGTTGTACGCTTCTTCCGTTGCTGCGGTAATCGATTGTTCGTCGTGAATCTTTTGGCGTTGTTCGTCCAAACGGTATTCAAGCTGTGTTACTTCGTACGTCTTTTTATCGATTTCGCTGCGTTCGATTTGCAAACTATCGCGCAGGGAATTTAATTCCGCTTTTTCCGTTTCTAAGTGATTTTTCGCCTCTTCCAAAGCCTCGTTGTCGGCGCGGAGGGTATCTCTTTCCACTTGGATGATATCCAGTTGGTTTTTCAGTTCCTCACGTTCCGTTTCTAAGGCGTTTTTCTCTTCCTCAAAAGCGACTTTGTCCGCTTGCCAACTTTCGTATTCGCTTTGGTATTGCGCCGCCGTTTCTTCCATGCGGCGTTTTTCAAGTTCTAATTTTTCTTTGTTCGCCTCAATTTGCGCTTGTTGTGCACGAATTTCTAAATTACGGTTATAAAAATCGGTTGATTTCGTTTCTTGTTCGCGCTTTAACAGGGCAATGGTGCTTTCTTGCGTGGTGATAGCCGTATTCAAAGAGGCAATCAACGTCTTTTGTTCCTCGATTTCCTCTTGCGCGGACGCAAGTTGCGCTTTCGTTTCTTCCAGTTGTTCGCTGTCCGTTTCTTGCACGGAAAGGGCTTGTTCTTTTAACGCCGAGTTCTCGTCTTGCAAAGAGGAGAGGGCGTTTTGCGTGTCCGCCAATTCTCTTTCCTTTTCCGTAAAGGCATTGGTCTGCGTTTCTAACAACTTCTTTAATTCGATAATTTCGTTGTTTTGGATTTCCAAAGAGGTTTTCGCTTCTTCGATTTCCGTTTCCTTTTGCGCAAGCAATGCTTCTTTATTGGCGATTTCCGTTTCTTTTTCCAATAAAGCGGATTCTTTTTCTTCCAATTCTTTCGTTTGCGCTTCTACTTTTTCTTTCAGCTCCATAAAATCGCTCTTTTGGGAAACGATAGAGGAGCTTTGCGTGGCAAGAAGCGCGCGTTCGCGTTGTAATTCGTTTTTCAAATTATTCAGCGCGATTTTTTCCTCTTCCAACGCGCTTTCTCTTGCGGCAAGTGCACGTTTTAATTCGGTAAGCTCCGTTTGCTTATCGGTGATGAAAGAGAAATCGTAATGCGCATTACCATCGGAAATCAGGCTATCGATAATCGTTCTGGAATATTCCCACTCGGAAAGGTTCTTTTCCGTAAAACGTTTGCCTTCGTCGGTAAGGGAGAAGTATTTTCTTCTTCCGCCGTTGGAATAATCGCCATAGTAAGATTCTACGTAACGAAGACTTTCCAAACGCTTTAACGCGCTGTAAAGGGTGGGTTCTTTGATAACGTACAAACCACCGCTTTTCTTTTTGATTTCGCTGATGATATCATAGCCATATTTATCGCCGTCGTAAAGGCTGCGTAAAATAATGGTATTGATATGCCCGCGAATAAGGTCGGCGCTGATGCCGAGATTTTGTTCTTCGCCGCCCGTAATTGCGCTTTCGTCAAAGGCAATTTTTTCTCTTTCGTCCATTG
>JAZRRB010000213.1:0-3459 GCA_045650385.1 Candidatus Scatosoma sp.
ATCTACATCGCAATACGGCGTTGCGCTGTGGCAACCCTCGGTTACGTACGTTTTGTACACGCCCTCGGGTTTTCCTCGCGCGCCTTGTCTTGCTCGTATCTACGCCGTTTAGCACTCGGCAAAAAGAATAAAGAAAAAACAACTTAGGAGAATAGATATGATTACGGATAGACTGATTGACGGCATTATCGGTATGCAAAACCCCACGTGCGTAGGGTTGGATACCTTGTTTGATTATTTGCCTGACGATATGAAATCGGGCGTTACTACGTTTGAGGGCGTTGCGGAAAGAGTATTCGATTTCAACAAAAAACTCATTGATAACGTATACGATATCGTGCCCTCGGTAAAGGTGCAAATCGCGTACTATGAAATGTACGGCGTGGCAGGTATGAAAGCGTACGAAGAAACTCTTAAATACGCGGCGGAAAAAGGGCTTGTCGTGATTGCGGACGCAAAACGCAACGACATCGGTTCGACGGCGGCTTGCTATGCAAAAACTTTCCTTGGTGAAACGAAAGTAAACGAACTTTCCTTGAAAGCGTTCCCTTCCGATTACGTAACGGTAAACGGCTATCTCGGTACGGACGGTATCGCGCCGTTCGTCGAAGAGTGCGAAAAGAACGAAAAGGGTATTTTCGTGCTTGTTAAAACGTCTAATCCTTCCAGCGGAGAACTTCAAAACCTCGTCCTTGAAAACGGCAAACCCGTATACGAATATATGGGCAACCTCGTAGAAAAATGGGGCGAAAGCACGATTGGGCAGTACGGCTATTCGGCGGTAGGCGCGGTGGTAGGCGCTACGCATCCCACGGAAGCGGCGCTTCTTAGAAAGGCGCTTCCGCACACGTTCTTCCTTATCCCTGGATACGGCGCGCAAGGGGGAAATGCGGAAATGTTGAAAAGCTGTTTCGGCGCAAACGGCTTGGGCGGCGTCGTAAACAACTCTCGCGGTATTTTGACGGCGTATAAAAAGAACGGCGGTACGTATTACGAAGCGGCAAGAAAAGCGGCGATTGCGATGCAGGAAGATTTGTCCAAAACGATAGGGGTTATGAAGAAATAAACCATGAAAGATTATATCGCAACTATTGTAAAAAACGAAAAAATAGCGGAAAATATTCACGCGGTAACCTTTGATTTGGGCGAAACGGCGAAAGCGCGCGCAGGTCAATTTGGCGATATTGCGGTGGGCGGTACGCATTTGTTGCGCCGTCCTATTGCTATTTGCAAAACGGAGGGGAATACCGTTACGTTTTGCTATCAGGTGAAAGGCGAAGGCACGCAAATGCTCCGTGATAAAAAAGTGGGCGAAACGTGCAACGTATTGATGCCCCTTGGCAACGGTTTCTTCGTGGAAGAAAACGAACAAAAAGTGGCGCTTGTCGGCGGCGGTGTGGGCGTGTTCCCTCTTATTTCCGTGGTGCAAGCGTATGCAGATAGCAAAGAGATTTCCGCCTACATTGGGTATAGAAACAAAGGCGCGGTTTGCGGCACGGAAGATTTTGAAAAGGCTAGCAAATTCGTTGCCGTGACGGACGACGGCAGCTACGGCGAAAAAATGAACGCCGTACAAGCGTTTGCCAAAGATTTAGACGCAGGGAATATCCCTGACGTAGTGCTCTCTTGCGGCCCTACGCCCATGCTCCGCGCACTCAAAACGCTCGTGGAAGAAAGGGGTTTGAATTGCTATGTATCGCTTGAAGAACGCATGGGTTGTGGTATTGGTGCTTGTTTGGTTTGCGTGTGTGATTTGACGAACGGCAAGCGTGCAAGGGTATGTAAAGACGGACCTGTGTTTAAGGTTGACGAGGTAACACTCTAAACGCATATACACGTCGCAATACGGCGTTGCGCTTGCGCTTTTCTCACTCGTTTACAAGATAGTAAACGTCCTATCGAAAATGCTCGTGCGCCTTGTCTTGCTCGTATCTCTGCGTTTTACGTATATAGAAGAATAAGGAAAAATAAATATGGCTAATTTATCGGTTAATATTTGCGGCGTACAATTAAAAAACCCCGTCATTGCCGCATCGGGTACGTTCGGTTTCGGACGGGAATTTAACGAATTATACGATATCGGCACGATTGGCGGCGTATCGACCAAGGGACTTACGAACGAAGTTCGTCTTGGCAACCCCGTGCCCCGTATCGCGGAAAGCCGCGGCGTTATCCTCAACGCCGTGGGTTTGCAAAATCCTGGGGTGGAGCATTTTATTGAATATGATTTGGAGTGGCTCAAAAACACGGGCACTTGCGTAATTGCCAACGTGGCAGGCAAGACGCTTGACGATTATAAAACCATTTGCGAAAAGTTGGACGGCAAAGTGGATATGATAGAACTCAATATCTCCTGCCCCAACGTAAAAAGCGGCGGTATGGCGTTTGGGATTAAACCCGAAACGGTAGAAGAGGTAACGCGCGTGGCGAAATCGGGTGCGAAGAACACGCCGCTGATTGTCAAACTTTCCCCCAACGTAGAAAGCATTGCGGAAAATGCTAAGGCGGCGGAAAGAGGGGGTGCGGACTGTATCTCGCTTATCAATACGCTGACGGGTATGGCGATTGACATTGAAAGAAGAAAACCGATTATTGCCAACAACACGGGTGGCGTATCGGGTGCAGGTGTAAAACCGATTGCGGTGCGTATGGTATACGAAGCTTCGCAAGCGGTAAAAATCCCTGTTATCGGCATGGGCGGTATCACGTGTGCGGAAGACGCTATCGAATTTTTAATGGCAGGCGCAACGGCGGTGCAAGTGGGTACGGCAAACTTTACCGACCCTTACGCGATGCCCAAGATTATCAAGGGCTTAAATGACTGGTGTGATAAGCACAACGTAAAAAACGTGTCCGAATTGACGGGCACGCTGCAACTGTGGTGAGCCACCACGGGCAAATCTTTCTATCCTTCATTATCGCTCGGAAGTAGCGGTATCGTAGACGAGGAGTCAAGAGGCATAGTCTCTTGCGGATTGTAAAGGCGGCGCCTTTACGACACTCTATCAAGAGTTGCCCAAAGGGCAAAACATAGCCCATCTAAAAGCAACCGTAGGTTGCGTCCAACGCCGATAGGCGTTTCTCGCCGCAAGGCGGAAAACAGCCCCCAAAAAATCAAGAAAACAATCAAGGAGAAATATTATGGCATATACGTACAAAGAAGAATTTATCCGCTTTATGGTATCAAACGGCGTGTTGCGTTTTGGTCAGTTTACGCTGAAAAGCGGTAGACTTGCTCCCTATTTCATTAACACGGGCAACTACAAGACGGGCAAGCAGCTTGCGAAGCTTGGCGAATACTACGCCGCTTGTATTGCGAATAACGGCTTGGAAGCGGAAACGCTTGTCGGTCCTGCGTACAAGGGAATCCCTCTGTCGGTAACGACGGCGATTGCGCTTTTCAACAACCACGGCAAGGAGCTGAATTACTGTTTCGACAGAAAGGAAGTGAAGGACCAC
>JAZRRB010000214.1:0-5307 GCA_045650385.1 Candidatus Scatosoma sp.
TTGGCTCACAGAACGACATGGCTACGATCCGACTTCGTGTTTACGGCGTTTGTCAGCAGTAAAATTGGCGCAGGGAACGATTTGACGGCGTATCTTTTAGGAAAACGCGCGGTGGAGATTGCCGCGACGAATAAGTGTCTTGCGGTATTATTAGAGAACGGAGAACTGATAGTGTCCGGCGTATTTGAAAACGGAGAAGAGATTTTACCAACGCTTGAAAGTGGGGAATATTTCATTTCGCTTGACGGTGGTTCTCGGCATTTTGTCGGGGTGACGAATTATAAAAATGCGTACGGTTGGGGGCATAACGCCTATAAACAATGCGACGTTGGGATAGACGGCGCGGAAAAAGCGTTTGCTGGCGCGTTGCAAAGCTACGTGATTGACGGCGAGGGGACGCTTATAAAAAGCGTGGGGTTACGCGGTTATATCATGGGTACGGACGGACGGGGAAGGGACGTATTCACCCGTATTGTACACGGCGGTAAAATGACACTGACGGTAGGGGCGGTTGCCGTTATTATTTCTGCTGTTATCGGGGTGCTCGTCGGATGTGTGTCGGGGTATTTCGGTGGCGTAGTGGACGTGATACTCATGCGGATTACCGAGATTTTTTCTTCCATACCGTTTTTGCCGTTTGCAATGCTTTTATCGCAAATTATCAAATATTACAACGTTTCGGAAACGATGCGTATTTTTATCATCATGCTCATTTTAGGCGCGCTGTCTTGGACGGGGCTTGCGCGTATGGTACGTGGACAAGTGCTTGCCGAAAGGGAAAAAGAGTTTGTAACGGCGGCGCGCGCAATTGGGGTGAAAGAGCGGAAAATTGCCTTTCGTCACGTATTGCCGAATATCGTTTCGGTGATTTTAGTGAGTATGACACTCGATTTTGCCGGCTGTCTTTTGACGGAATCCTCCCTTTCTTATCTCGGCTTTGGCGTACAGCAACCGCAACCGACTTGGGGGAATATGCTCAACGGTAGCAATAGCAGTATTGTCATCCAAAATTATTGGTGGCAATGGCTGTTTCCTGCGCTGTTTTTATCGATTGCCGTCATTTGTATCAACGTCGTTGGGGACGCGCTACGCGATGCGCTTGATCCTAAGGGCGAAAGGTGAGGGTAAGTACGCATTGAAGAAAAAACGGAGGGGATATGTCTTTATTGAAAATCGAGAATTTACGCGTGCAATTCCGTACGCGTAAAGGGATAATAGAGGGGGCGCAAGGCGTATCTTTTTCCTTGGACAAAGGAAAAACGTTGGCGCTTGTGGGAGAGAGCGGTTCGGGAAAAAGCGTTACCGCGATGAGTATTTTACAGCTATTAGACGAAAACGGATATATCGCCGAAGGAAAAATTCTATTAGAAGAAGACGGGGAAACAACCGATTTGGCGCGTTTGCCCAAAGAGAAGATGTATGCGGTGCGCGGCAATAAAATTTCCGTCATTTTTCAAGAACCGATGACGGCGTTAAACCCCGTGTTGACGGTGAAAAGGCAGTTGTCCGAACCGTTTGTGATTCATCGAAAAATGTCGAAACGGCAGGCGGCTTTGGCCGCGGAAAAGATGTTGGAAGCGGTGCGTATTCCCAACGCAAAAAGAGTGATGAAAAGTTACGCGCACCAACTTTCGGGCGGTATGCGGCAACGGGTAATGATTGCGATGGCGCTTGCTTGCCGTCCAAAACTGTTGATCGCGGACGAACCGACAACGGCGCTCGACGTCACGATTCAGGCGCAAATATTAGAGCTTATGAAAGATTTGCAAAAGGAAAGCGGTGCGGCGATACTCTTTATCACGCACGATTTGGGGGTTGTCAACGAAATTGCCGACGACGTGGCGGTGATGTACTGTGGACAAATTGTCGAACGTGCGGAGAAAGAAACCGTTTTTAACGGAGAATATTCACACCCATATACCGAGGGTTTGCTTGCCTCGTTGCCCTCTACGCATAAAAAGGGGGAAAGATTGGAACAAATCCCAGGGAGCGTGCCGACGCCCAACCGCTTGCCCAAGGGTTGCAAATTTGCGCCGCGTTGTAAATACTGCACCCAAAAGTGTATTGAGGAAGAACCGCCGCTTTTTTCTGTGGCGGAAGGAAACCAGCAGGTACGGTGTTTTTATCCTTTGAAGGAGGAGCGTAGAAGTGCAAAGCACGCAAAACTTATTGTCCGTTGAGGATTTGAAAAAGTATTTTCCGCTCCCTAAAAAAAGTATCTTTTCAAGGGAAAAACGTTTTTTGCGCGCAAACGACGGGATAACGCTTACCATCCGTCGTGGAGAAACGTTCGGGTTGGTGGGGGAAAGCGGCTCGGGAAAATCCACGTTTGGACGCGCGATACTGCAATTGGACGCGCCGACAAGCGGAAAAGTGGTTTATTATGACGAAGAGGGCGTAGGAAAAGCGCTGACGGATTGCAAGGGCGAGGAAATGCGCGCCTTGCGGCAAAAGTTGCAAATTATTTTCCAAGATCCGTACTCTTCGCTTAATCCGCGTATGAGCGTGGGGCGAATTATTGGAGAGGGCGTGGTAACGCATGGTATTTATCCGCGAAACAGTAAGGCGTTAAACGAGCATGTTTTAGGGGTAATGGAGGCTTGTGGATTGCAGCCGCATCAAATAAACCGCTACCCTCACGAATTTTCCGGTGGACAAAGGCAACGTATTTGTATTGCAAGGGCGTTGGCGTTAAACCCCGAATTTATCGTTTGTGACGAGTGTGTTTCCGCACTCGACGTGTCCGTGCAGGCGCAAATACTCAATTTGCTTGCCGAGCTGAAAGAAAAACGTTCGCTCACCTATTTATTCATTTCGCACGATTTATCTGTGGTGCGGCACGTATCGGACAGGATTGCGGTGATGTATTTGGGTAGGATTGTAGAAACGGGAAAAACGGAGGAGGTTTTTGATTGTCCTGCGCATCCGTATACAATTGCTTTGATGAGTGCCATACCTACGATTGGGGAAAAAAGCGGAAAGAAAATCGTGTTAGAAGGGCAGTTGCCAAGCGCCGTTTCGCCCCCTCACGGCTGTCCTTTTCATACGCGGTGTTTTATGGCGCAGGAAGTTTGCAGGCAAAAGCCCGTTGCTTTGCAAGAAATAGGTGAAGGGCGTTTTGCGGCGTGCCATTTTGCAAAGAGGGCAATGGAAAGGAAAGAGGAATAGCGGTTGCATGACAAAAACGGACGGGGAGGCGAAGGCTTTTCCGTCCGTTTGTAAAATTGCGCGTAAAATGGATAGAAAAAGAGGAAAAATGGCAAAGAAAATGCAAATCTTTTTCCTTTCATGTTGACAAAGACGGCGCAAATGTATTATAATAGTGTAACTAAGGCTATAAGCCTTAACGAAATTTTTGTTTTGGAGGATAGTATACTATCATGGATCCTTTGCCCCTATCTATCATTATCGTAGTGCTCGTGTTGTTATCCGGCTTTTTCTCAGGGACGGAAACGGCGTATTCCTGCGTGAATAAAATAAAATTAAAAAGCATGGTGACGCTGGGCAAAAAGAACGCGAAAGCGGTGTATAATTTTGCTGACGAGAAATACGATAAACTGGTAACGGCAATTTTAGTGGGGAACAATATCGTCAATTTATCAGCTTCCGCGCTGGGTACGATTTTGTTTGCTAAGTTATTGGTGAGCAACCCCGACATTGCGGCGACGGTATCCACCGCCGTATTGACGGTTGTGGTGCTTTTATTCGGTGAAATCACACCCAAATATTTGGCAAGCATTTATCCCGAAAAATTCTGTTTTTTGTTTTATCCAATGATGCAGTTTTTCTATTGGATACTGTATCCGCTTTGCAAAGTTTTCGACGGGTTTAAGTGGCTTTTGGCGAAAGTATTCAAATTAAAGAAAGACGAATCGATTACCGATGAAGAACTGATGTCGCTTGTGGACGAGGCGGAAGAAAGCGGTACGCTAAAAGAGGACGAATCAGAACTTCTCCGTTCCGCACTCGAATTTGACGATTTGAAAGTGGAAGATATTCTCGTGCCGCGCGTGGACGTTATCGCGGTGGAAGAGGATTTCACGATGGACGAAGTGCTGGCGTTGTTTGAAAGGACGGGGTATTCCCGTTTGCCGGTATATAAAGATACTATCGATAACGTTGTCGGCGTTATTCACGAACGGGATTTCTTTAAGGCGTATATTCGCGGGGTAAAAGTCATTTCTTCGCTCGTGCAAGAGATTGAGTTTACAACGGAGTATACCCGTATTTCTACGCTGCTCAAACAATTGCAAAAGAAAAAGGTGCACATGGCGGCGGTATCGGACGAATACGGCGGTTTGGTGGGTATCGTTACCTTAGAGGATATTTTGGAAGAACTCGTGGGCGATATTTGGGACGAACACGATGAGGAAGAGGTACTCTTTGGCAAGATTTCCGACACGGAATATTGGGTGGACGGTAAGTGCGAACTGGGAGAATTTTTCGAGCTGTTCGATATGGAAGAAGAGGACGAGAAATACGATTCGAACACGGTCGGCGGTTGGGCTACCGAGTGTTACGGCGGGATTCCGCCTATCGGGGAAGCGCTTTTAGCTGGCGGTTTTGAGATAAAAGTAGTAAAAGCGACAAAACAAAAAGTATTGAAAATTCGAGCAAAACGCGTGGAAGAACAAGCGGAAGAAGAAAACGATTGATTTTTTAAGGAGAAATAATATGTCGAAAATTTTAGTAACGGGTGGCGCGGGCTTTATCGGTTCGCATACTGTATTAGAACTTTTGAATAAAGATTACGAAGTAGTGGTTGTGGATAATTTCAGCAATTCGAGTTTTGAAAGTATCCGCAGAGTGCAAAAAATTACAGGCAAAGAAGTGATTTTCTACGAAGCGGATATCCGCGATGAGGAAAAAATGGACAGCATTTTGGCAGAGCATAAAATCGATGCGGTTATCCATTTTGCGGCATATAAAGCAGTGGGCGAAAGCTGTAAATTGCCGCTTAAATATTACGAAAACAACATCAGCGGTACGGTTGGGCTTTTGAAAGTGATGGCAAAACGCGGCGTAAAGAAGATTATCTTCTCTTCGTCGGCTACCGTTTACGGAGATCCTGAAAGATTGCCCCTCGACGAAACGTGCCGTCTTTCCACGACGAATCCGTACGGCAGTACCAAGCTCATGATGGAAATGATTATGCAAGATTTGCAAAAATCGGATAACGAGTGGAATATCATTTTGCTCCGTTATTTCAACCCCGTAGGCGCGCATGAAAGCGGCAGAATCGGGGAAGACCCGAAGGGGATTCCCAACAAAGTCGGATCGTAGCCATGTCGTTCTGTGAGCCAAGGA
>JAZRRB010000215.1:0-5745 GCA_045650385.1 Candidatus Scatosoma sp.
CTTGCTACACTTTCAAAAAAATTCGTTTCTCGTTTTAGTTCCTTTTCATAACTAACGTCCTCACCGTAAAAAGAAAAAAGCGTAATATCCGCCCTTTCTTCTATCGCACTATCCAAACAAGAAAACGGTGTTCCGCCTGTCATAAAACGTATACGCATATCTCTTCCCCCTTTTATCATTATATCCAAAACCCCTTGGGAAAAGTGACAAAAAAACCGTCCCGAAACCAACGTTTCGGGACGGTAGTGTTTTTTATTCTTCGCTGTATTTTTTAACGATTGCCTTCATGTCTTCCATGCGTTTTACCATGTCTTGCGCCAAAATCAAATGCCGTCTTGCGCGCGCAAGATTTTGCTCGGGATAATGAATACGGAAATACTTATCCCCGTCCAAATAATCGGTAAGGAAACGTATACCGCACTCCGTCGTCATCGCGAGCGCACCCATGGCGAGCGAATCCATTTCCGCTTGCGTTATTGCGCCCTTTACCTCGTGTACAAACCCTTTGGTAAACGCCTCGAATTTTTCCATATTCACCGTGGATTTTGTAGGGTCTGGTTCGTCTTCTTTGGGAGAATTTGCAGCAGCTACACGGATTGCATCGCCAAAATCAAAGGCAACAAGCCCGGGCATAACGGTATCCAAATCGATAACCGTCAAACGTTCATGCGTTTGTGAATCAAACAATACGTTGCTCGTTTTCGTATCGTTATGCGTTACACGCAAGGGCAAAACGCCTTGTTTTTGCAAACGGTACGGCTCGGTGGCTTTTTCTTCCAATTCATAATACGCTTGCAATAAATCTTTCACTTCATTAACTCTGCAAGCCGCGTTTTCTTGTACCGCCGTACGAAGTGCGTCATAGCGACGTATCGTGTTATGGAAGTGCGGAATAACGATATTCAATTTCTTGATAGGATAATCGGCAAGATACATTTGGAATTCCCCAAATGCCCTACCCGATTGCTCGATTAAATACAAATCGTCCGTATCCATCGGGGAAATAGAACCGTCGATATACCGACAACAACGCCAAAAACCGCCGTCGGGCAACAACGTATAATAAAGCCCCGTATCCGTCGTCGAATAGTGCAACACGAAACGTTTCGCGGAAATACCCGTCGCTTTGATTTTCGCGCGGATATACTCCGTTACGGCAGAAATATTGTCCATTACCGAATACGGATCCTTGAACACGTACGTATTAACGCGTTGCAATATGTAATCTTTTATCTCTCCGTCACGGAAATAATATACACAATAGGTTGTATTGATATGTCCGCTGTTAATTTGCTCGTAATACCGATACTCACCCTGCAAATTAAAACGGCGACATACTTCTAAAATCTGTTGTTGTTCCTGTGCCTTATCCACTACTCATTTTCCCTTTATGTGTTATCGTAAAACCCAACGTTATGAGTATATCATATCCAATGTCAAATGTCAAGTGCGTTTTTTCACTTTTATTTAGTTCTTTATCATTTTTAGCCATAATTTTCTTAAAAGTATAAAAATATATCGTTTGCAAATACTTTTATCATGAAAAAACACCTCGTATTATCGTTTTTACTCCTAAATTTTTGTGTAAGTGTTTTATCAACCGCCTGCACAAAAACCAAACCGGAAAAAACGCAACCGCCGCCCTCTTTTTCGTTATTGAAAAGCGATACGTTTGGAGAGGATTTCGATTTTTCCCCGTTACCCCCCACACGTAGCATGCCAAACGATGTTTGGGACGTTTCCGATATCGACGTTTCGCATATCGACGTTTCCAAAAAATTGATTGCGTTCACCTTTGACGACGCGCCTGCTTCCACCTTAGAAAATATCCTCGCCGTTTTTGCAAACTATAACGAAAACAACCCCGATTGCAAAGCTACCGCAACCTTATTTTGCAACGGAAACCTTTTTAACGAAAGCGCTTACACTACTCTATCCGCCGCCGTAACCCTGGGTTGGGAACTTGGCAACCATACCTATTCCCATGCGGATATAACAACCTTATCTGAAAGCGAATTACAAATAGAGATACAACGTACGGAAACGTTGCTTTCAAACATAGACGGCAAGCGCGCACATCTTTTTCGCGCCCCTTACGGGCGTATCAACGAGGAAATAAAAAAGGCGGTAAACGTGCCGATTATCGATTGAACGATTGATACCCTCGATTGGACGGGCACAAGCGCGGAAAACATGTATAACGTTGTCTTTTCGCAAAAGTTTCCAGGCGCAATCGTCCTTATGCACGACGGGTATATCCATACCGTTACGGCATTAAAACGGTTATTGCCTGATTTGAAAGAAGCTGGGTATCAAGTAACCAGCGTTTCACAAATGGCAAAAGCACATCATTGCACCTTAAAAAACGGAGGAGCGTATATTCGGGCAAGAAAACAGGGAAACGGCTAACCGTTTCCCTTATCATTTACCTTCTCCATAAACTTATGAATAACGCCTCTTTTGTATTTTGCGTCACTTTTACTTTATCGGCAATCTCCAAGCCGCAAACCACGTACACCTCTTTCCCTACGCCGCTTGCAATCAGCGGTATATACGCACGCTCCTCCACAGGAATCTTCTTTTCATTAAAGAACTTCTTTAACTTTTTCGTGCCACCGCCAAACTTTGTAATTTCGTCGCCGTCTTTTCGATAACGAAAAACGGCATCCTTCGGCAGTTTTTCTCTATCTATCCGCAATATCCCCCCCACGTAGCCTTGCATCTCGGGAAATTGTTCGGAAATTTTCACCTCGTACATGCCCCCATCGAAGCCTTCCAAAGAAAATCCCTTTTCTTCCTGCGCCGCATACATGGGTGGTTCTTTTTCAAACGTAAAAAGTACGCCATTTTCCCTCTTTTGCGCAACAACGTTTAACGGCATGTTCAGTTTTGCGCCTCGTTCGCTTTGCTGCAAATCATATAAAGCGTCCAAATGCGCCTGCGTATAATTTCGCTTTATCCCCAGTTTTTTCAGCGCCGTAAGGCAAGCGCGCTTGAAAAGCGGCTTTTCCTCGCTAAATAAAACGAGAATATCCTTATCCTCAAAAGCGAGTAATTTCTCGCTTTGGCGATACAAATACTCGTCGTCCTCTGCCGCACGGTGGGCAAAGCGCGCGATATTTTCCGTTGCCCCGGGAATTGCCTGTTCCAACGTCGGCAATACTTTTAAGCGCAACGCATTTCTCGTATACACGGTATTTTGATTGCTTTTATCCACACGATAAGGTAATTTGTTTTTCTTGACGTACGCGTAAATTTTTTCTTTCGACCAATTTAGAAACGGGCGAACAATATCCTCTCTTTCTGCGTGCATTGCCGCCGCGCCCGAAAGGGACGCGCCCCTCGATAGACGGAAAAGTACCGTTTCCGCCTCGTCTTTTGCGTGGTGTGCCGTAGCGATACAATCGGCTTTCCCCTCGCCAAGAAGCTGTTCAAAACTTTCATAACGGAAGTTCCGCGCCGCCGTTTCCAAGCTTGTCTTTTCACGTTTCGCTTTTTTAGGGCAATTCTCCCTAAATACGTACAGCGGAATATTCCATTTCTTGCAAATTTTTTGCACGAAACGCATATCGGCAACACTCGCTCTGCCGCGAATCCCATGTTCGCAATGCGCCGCGCTAAGAACGTAGCCGTACGTCTTTTCTTGCGATTTCAAATAATGCAAAAGCGCCGTCGAATCCATACCGCCCGACGTTGCCACACATACCTTTTTATCCTTTAATTCTCGCAAGCTTTTCATGTTTTCAGTATACCACACGCAAAAAAAATATGCAAGCTATTTATGGCATAAAAAAACGGCGTTAAACGCCGTTTTTTTTATTTTCCGTAATATGCGCGCGTATACATTTCTTTGATTTCTTCCACAAGCGGATATCTTGGATTTGCGCCCGTGCATTGGTCGTCAAACGCGTCCTCACTCATTTTATCAAGACTCTCGAAAAATTCCTTTTCCGTACCCTTATCCCCAATCGCCTCTCGAATTGTTTTCGGGATACCTATCGCCACTTTCAGTTCCTCTATTTTTCGAACAAGGTTTTCCAAACTCTCCTCGTCCGTTTCCCCTGCCACGCCAATGCGTTTGGCAATTTCCGCATATTTTTCTATTGCCTTAGGGTATGCGTACTGCGGAAACGTACCCATTTTACGTGGCGTTTTCGAGGCGTTAAAGCGTATCACTTCTACCAATAAAAGTCCGTTTGCCAAACCGTGCGGCAAGTGCCAATACGCCCCGAGTTTATGCGCCATGGAGTGGCACACCCCCAAAAACGCGTTAGCAAAAGCGATCCCTGCCATGGTGGCGGCGTTAGCCACCTTTTCGCGCGAAAGCATATCCGCCCTACCGTATTGATAGGCTTTGGGCAAATATTCGAATAAAATTTTAATCGCTTCCAACGCCAAACCGTCCGTGTAATCGGATGCCGCCACGGACACCACCGCCTCAACCGCGTGCGAGAGTGCGTCAAACCCTGCCAGCGCCGTCAACCTCGGCGGAATGTCAAGCATTAATTCCACGTCGCAAATCGCCATATTCGGCAACAATTGATAATCGGCAAGCGGATATTTCTCCCCCGTCTTTTCGTCGGTAATGACGGCAAACGGCGTCACCTCACTACCCGTACCTGCCGTGGTGGGAATCGCCACAAACAACGCCTTTTCCCCCATCTTCGGGAATCCGTACACACGTTTTCGTATATCCATAAATCGAAGTGCAAGTTCTTCAAATTTCACCTTGGGATGTTCATACATCACCCACATAATTTTCGCCGCATCCATAGGCGAACCGCCGCCCACGGCAATAATGATATCGGGCGCAAACGCCGTCATGCGCTTTGCCCCCTCTCTTGCGCAAGCAAGCGTGGGATCGGGCGTCACCTCGAAAAATTCCGTATGTGTGATACCCATTTCGTCCAATTCATCCGTGATTTTTTTCGCCACGCCGTTTTTATATAAAAATTCGTCCGTGACGATAAACGCGCGTTGTTTTTGATATTCTTCCTTCAACTCGGCAAGCGCCGTTTTCAAACAACCGCGTTTGAAATATACCTTTTCAGGTACACGTAACCACAGCATATTTTCTCTTCGCTCCGCCACCGTTTTGATATTCAAAAGTTCCTGCACGCCCACGTTTTCGCAAACGCTGTTCCCGCCCCAAGAACCGCAACCAAGCGTTAATGACGGCGTTAAACGGAAATTATACAAATCCCCAATGCCGCCCTGTGCCGCAGGCGTATTGAGCAGTATTCGACAAGTTTTCATACGGTCACAAAACGCGTGAAAACGTTCTTGGGCTTGGTGTTTGTCCAAATAGATAGACGCGGTATGTCCCAAACCGCCACCATGAACCAACCTATCCGCCTTATCGAGCGCGTCTTCAAACGTTTCCGCCTTATACATCGCCAAAACGGGAGAAAGCTTTTCTTTGGCAAACGATTCCTCTTCGCCAACCGATTGCACTTCGCCTACCAAAATTTTTGTTTCGTCTAACACCTGTATACCGCAAAGCGTTGCGATGTGCTTAGCGGTTTGCCCAACGATTGCCGCATTTAAGCTGCCTTTACCAAACATGAGTTCTCGCATTTTTTGCGTTTCTTCTTCATTTAGAAAATACGCGCCTTGCGCTTGTAATTCCTTTTTGAATTGGTCGTAAATCTCTTTCACGACGATTACCGCTTGTTCAGATGCGCATATCACCCCGTTATCAAACGTTTTCGAGTGTAAAACCGACGCCGCCGCGAGGCGCACGTT
>JAZRRB010000216.1:0-5058 GCA_045650385.1 Candidatus Scatosoma sp.
GGATAAATGGGATAAACGTTTTATGGAACTGACCGAAACGGTCGCGACTTGGTCGAGCTGTTTTCAGCCGAATCGTCAGGTCGGCGCGGTGATCGTTAAAGACAAACGCGTGATGACGACGGGGTATAACGGCGCGCCTGCCGGTATTAAAAGTTGCGAAGAAAAAGGCGAGTGTTTGCGTCGTAAACTGAATATTCCCAGTGGCACGCGGCACGAACTTTGTTATGCTGTACATGCCGAACAAAACGCGATCATTCAAGCGGCGAAATGCGGTATCAATATCAACGGCGCTACGTTATATTGTACGCATCAACCTTGCGTAATTTGCGCGAAAATTATCATCAATGCAGGGATTTCCCGCGTGGTTTATAAAGAGGGTTATCCCGACGAATTTTCCATGCAGCTTTTTGACGAAGCGAACGTAAAAGTGGAAAAATACGAAGAATAAAAAGGAGAATATGAGTATTATGAGCAATCCTATCGTAATTTTTGAAATGGAGAACGGCAAAACGTTCAAAGCAGAGCTTTATCCTGAAAAAGCGCCCAACACGGTAAACAACTTTTTATCCTTGGTGCAAAAAGGGTATTATAACGGTTTAATTTTTCACCGTGTTATCGCAGGATTTATGATTCAAGGCGGTGACCCTAACGGTACGGGTACGGGCGGTCCCGGTTATCATATCAAAGGGGAATTTGCTGGCAACGGATTTAAGAAAAACGATATTTCGCACGTTCGTGGCGTGCTTTCCATGGCGCGTGCTGGGCATCCCGATTCGGCTGGTTCACAATTTTTTGTTATGCACGAGGAAGCGGATTATCTCGATGGGCAATACGCGGCGTTTGGTAAAGTAATCGAGGGTATGGATACGGTAGATTCGATTGCGGAAACGAAAACGGACTGGTCGGATAGACCTTACGAAGAACAAAAGATGAAAAAGGTTACGGCAGAAACGTTCGGTGTGGAATATCCCCAACCCGTAAAGGCGTAAAGGTGAACAATATGACAGATTACAGTATGTATATCAATCCGCTTACCACTCGTTACGGTAGCAAAGAAATGAAAAACGCCTTTTCCGATGAAAAGCGTTTTAAGCTTTGGAGAAAGCTTTGGATTGCCCTTGCGGAATCGGAAATGGAGCTTGGACTGAACGTTACCCAAGAACAGGTTGACGAATTAAAACAATACGCGGAAGATATCGATTACGAACTCGCGGCGAAATTTGAAAGGGAAGTTCGTCACGACGTTATGGCACACGTACACGCGTACGGCGCGTATGCAAAGACGGCAATGCCGATTATTCACCTTGGCGCAACAAGTTGTTTTGTCGATTGTAACGCCGAAGCGATTATGCTTGACGATGCGCTTGATATTATCTTGAAAAAGCTCGTCAACGTAATGGAAAAATTAAAGAAATTTGCGTTGACGTATAAAGATATGCCTACGCTTGGGTTTACCCATTTGCAACCTGCACAGCTCACGACGGTTGGCAAGCGTGCGACGCTTTGGTTGCAAGATTTGGAAATGGATTACGAGAATTTGGCAAATGTCAAAGCGCATATCAAACTGCGCGGTGTAAAGGGCACAACGGGTACGCAAGCCAGCTTTATGGAACTTTTCGACGGTGACGAGGAAAAGGTGAAAGAGCTGGAAAAACGCGTCGTTGCAAAACTCGGCTATGAAAAAGTATACGGTGTAACGGGACAAACGTATCCGAGAAAACTCGATTACAATATTTTGTCAGTGCTTTCGCAAATTGCGCAAAGTGCATATAAGTTCTCGAATGATATTCGTATTTTACAAAACATGAAAGAGATGGAAGAACCATTTGAAAAGAAACAAATTGGGTCTTCAGCGATGGCGTACAAACGCAATCCTATGCGTAGCGAACGTATCGGCGCGTTGGCAAGATATATGCTTTCGCTTCCCATGAACAGCGCTATCACGGCATCTACGCAATGGTTTGAAAGAACGCTTGACGATTCGGCAAACAGACGTATTGTCAATGCGCAGGCGTTTTTGACGGTGGATGCGATTTTGAATATTTATATGAACGTGGCGGATAACCTCGTTGTGTATGAAAAGGTTATTGCAAAGCATATCCGTGCGGAACTTCCGTTTATGGCGACGGAAAATATTATTATGGCTTGCGTGAAAGCGGGCGGAAATAGACAAGATTTGCATGAACGTATTCGCGTGTTGTCCATGGAAGCAGGAAGAAACGTGAAAGTGGAAGGCGGCGAGAATAATCTTATCGACTTGATAAAGCAAGACGAAATTTTCAAGGCGGTATGGGGTTCGCTGGATGAAATTCTCGATGCGAAGAAGTTTATCGGCAGAGCGCCTTCGCAGGTAGAAGAATTTATCAAAAACGAAATTGAGCCGATTTTGGAAAAACACGCGGATTTGCTTGGGGAAAAGGGCGACGTTCGCATTTAAGGGATAGTTAATGATTTACGATATCGCAGGTTTGCGGATAGATATACGAAATAAATATGCATACACCGACCGTTTTTGTCGGGGATATTTATCGAGCGATCAATCTTCGCCCGCGGATATCATCGCGCAAGCAAGCGAGGAAGACGTGCTTGCGGAAAAAGAGCGAACGATTGGTTTTTCCGACGGATATATTGAAAATATATGTTTATATCGTCATATTTGCCAACAAATCACCTTAAAAGACCGTTTTTTGTTGCATGCGGCGGTGCTGGAATATAAGGGAAACGCTTATGCGTTTTTAGGGCGAAGCGGCACGGGAAAATCAACGCACACGGGGCTTTGGTTAAAATATATCGATAACGTCAAAATCCTCAATGGTGATAAGCCGATTTTACATTATACGGAAAACGGAGTAATCGTCTATGGAACGCCCTGGATGGGTAAGGAACAACTTGGCTATAACGGTAGTGCGCCGTTGAAAGCGCTTTGTTTTTTGGAGCAGGCAAAAGAAAACAAGATAAGTAAATTGTCGGTAAAAGAAACGGTTAAAAAGATTTTTCCGCAAATTTTGCATCCCATACGCGAAGATTACGCGGTAAGGACGTTGGAGCTTGTGGATAAATTGATTTTGCAAACGCCGTCCTATTTGCTTCGTTGTACCATTTCGGAAGATGCGGCAAAACAATCGTTTGAGGCGATGACAGGAGAAAAATATTTTAGGTTGGGTGAGTTATGAAGATCAAAAACGGATTTGTGATTCGCGCGGTAGGCGGAGAAAACGTCGTTGTGCCTGTTGGCGAAATGAGCAAACAATTTCACGGTATGATCAATTTGAACGAAACGGGTGCGTTTCTTTGGCGGTTTTTCTTGGAAGAACATACCTTAGAGGAAGGAATAGCTGCATTACAATCGAAATATTACGTAGAAGAAGACGTTGCGCGTTGTGATGTGGCGAAATTTGTTCAGGTTTTAGAGGAAAACGGTTTTACCGATTGATAAACTATGGAAACGGAACTTAAAAAAATTGAAGAAGTATTGCGCGAGAAAGGCGTATACGTTGGGCCAACAGTCGGCGTTAGTATGCAACCGATGTTAAAAAGTCGTCGTGATACGATTGTTGTTCGCCCAAAAAGTGAACGGTTAAAGCCTTTGGACGTGGCTTTATATAAGCGAGGCGATACGTATATCATGCATCGCGTTATAGAAGTTTACGAGGACGGATATTTAATCCGTGGGGATAATTGTTATTATGACGAACGCGTGTTAGAAAACGACGTACTTGGGGTATTGACGGAATTCTTCCATAAAGACAAACGTATCGATTGTTTCAATAAAAAATATTTGCGTTACGCTAAAAAACGGGTAAAAAGATATCCTGTTAGGTTGTTTTTTGTAAGAGTAAAAGGAAAAATTAGAAGAATTCTTCGAGGAAATAAGTAAGGAATTTGTGCTATGAAAACTTGCATGAGCGGAAAAACTTGGTTGAAAAAAGAGATGCGGCCGTATCGCGCTGTTATCTTATTTTTGACGTGTCTTTCCGTACTTGCAACGCTTTCTTCGTTGGCGTTTGCGTATATGACGCGCTATTTAATCAACAGCGCCGCGGCGAGTGATAAAAAAGGCTTGATTGTTTTTGCTTGCGTGCTTATCGCATTGTTGTTGCTTCGCATTGCATTGCAAACGTTTGGAAGATATTATTCTGATAAAACAAGGGCGAAAATCGTTCGTGAACTTCGCGTAAAAACGTATGATAAAATTTTACGTTCTGATTTTGCGCAAATACAACGGTATCACAGCGGTGAACTTATGAACCGTTTGACGTCCGATATCCAGGAAATTGCAAGCACTACGGTTGGGTTAATCCCTGCGCTTGTGGGTATGCTTACGCAATGCGTGGGTGCGATTGTGGCTCTTTTAACGACGGATCCGTTATTCACGGCTATTTACGTGGTTTGCGGCGGTGTGTTTGGCGGTGTTGCCGCGCTGTTTAGAAAACAAATAAAACAACGCCAAAAGGCGGTGTTGGAAGCGGATGGAAAATCGCGCTCGTATATGCAAGAAGGCGTTTCTTCGTTAATGACGGTAAAGGCATACGGCGCGGAAGAAAAATCCGCAGTGAAAGGGCGAGATTTTGCGCAAGAACATTATAAGGCGAAGTTAAAACGTAGTGTCATAAATACGACAATGCATGCAGTTTTCACGTTGCTTAGTAATCTTGGTTTGATTTTTTCTATCGTTTGGTGTAGTATTAGTGTGTTGAACGGGAATACCGATTACGGCTCGATATTATCGATTGTATTGTTGCTGATGCAATTTCAGCATCCGCTTTCAGGTTTTTCGTCGCTCCTGCCTGCGTATTATGCAAGAGCGACTAGCAGTGAGAGAATTGTGGAAATTGAAAACGTGGATAAAGAGGACGTTGCAACGTTTTTTCCGCAAGACGAATTGTATGAAAACATATCTTCTTTGCAATTTGACAACGTAGTTTTCCATTACGATAGCGAAATGCCCGTGCTTTCAGATGCCAATTTTGAGGTAAAAAAAGGCGAAATTGTTTGTTTGACGGGAGCATCTGGTTCGGGAAAGAGTACGCTGTTTAAGTTGCTATTGAAAATATATTC
>JAZRRB010000217.1:0-2386 GCA_045650385.1 Candidatus Scatosoma sp.
CTCTTGCGTCGCTTGCATGGGGATTTTTACCGTGCCGCTCGCCTGCGCAAAAACTTCCTTAGACACGCCGTTCGCCTCGTTGCCGATGGCGAGCGCGAATTTTTCGGGCGCGGTAAACGTAAACACGTTCTCCCCGTCCATATCCGCCGCTAAAATAGGCGTATCCTTTAAAACGGACAAAATCTCCGACCGCGCGCTCGTATAGATTTGGGTAAAAAATATCCCGCTCATACTCGCGCGTACGCTCTTGGGAGAATAGGGATCGGCGCAACCCTCCGTCAAATACAACTGCGTATACCCCGCCGCATTCGCCGTTCTAATAATTGCGCCCACGTTACCAGGGTCTGCCACGCCGTCGAGTATAAGACAGCTACTTGTCGGCGCGCAAAGGGTATTTTGCGGTATTTTTACGCGACATAACACGCCCTGCGGCGTTTTTTCATCCGAAAGAAAACGAAAAACGTCGTCGGAAACACGCACGGTTTCCACGTCAAAATCGGGGGGTTCGCCTAAAAAGCTTTCGGAAAGGAACACGCGTTCGATTTCCAAATCACTCTTTTGACATTCCAGCGTCATTTTCAATCCCTCTACGAGGAAAAGCCCGAGCTGTTTTCTACCCTTTTTCTCTTTCAGCGACGCCGTTTCTTTGATAAGCGGGTTGTTTTTTGAGGTTAAGATCATCGTTCAAAAAATGTGAAAAAAGCCTTTTTCGCTTTTATCAAGCACAAAAGGCTTTTTATCTCTCTTAATTACAGCGCTGCTTTCGCTTTTTCAACGAGCTGTGCAAAAGCCGCCGCGTCGTTTACTGCAATGTCCGCAAGTACTTTTCTGTTGAGGTTGATACCCGCAACGTTAAGACCGTGCATAAGTTTGCTGTACGACATACCGTTGATACGAGCCGCCGCGTTGATTCTGGAAATCCAAAGACGACGGAAATCTCTCTTTCTTCTTCTTCTGCCGATGAACGCATAGTTCAAGGACTTCATTACGGCTTCTCTTGCAATTCTGTAAGACTTGCTCTTGTTACCCCAGTAACCTTTCGCAAGTTTCATAATCTTTCTACGCTTTTTAACAGCGTTAACTGCTCTCTTAATACGCATTTCTCATACTCTCCTTTCTTATTTCTTGTAAGGCATCATGTTCTTCACGGTGCTTTCTTGGGTGGAGGAAACGAGCGTGGTTTGACGCAAGTTTCTCTTTCTCTTTCTGTTCTTGGTTTCCGCTTTGTGGTTCTTACCGCTGTGCGCACGGTTTACTTTACCCGTGCCCGTGAGCCAGAAACGCTTTTTCGTGCTGCTATGAGTTTTCTGTTTAGGCATATATTTATCCTCCGAATTTTTTTACTTTTTTATTTACGAGCTTTTATAAAAAGCTTGTCCACTATGTTTTGCCGTTATTTGGCGGGCGAAAGAATCATCAAAATGTTTCTTCCTTCCGTCTTCGGCGCTTTATCCATCACCGCTTTGCCCCCGAGCATATCGAAGAAACGGTTCATCACGTCCACACCCATCGTCGCGTGCGCTATTTGTCTACCGCGCATACGGATAGATACCTTTACCTTATTGCCGTCCGCAAGCATTTCCAACGTCTTTTTCGCTTTTACGTTCAAATCGCCTACGTCAATCGTCATGGAAAGATAAATTTCTTTGAGTTCCACTACTTTTTGATTTTTACGGTTTTCCTTTTCCTTTTTCGCTTGCTCGAATTTGAACTTCCCATAGTTCATAACCTTACAAACGGGCGGAACGGCATTGGGGGAAATTTTCACCAAGTCGAGTCCCTCTTCTTCGGCAATGGCAAGCGCTTCTCTCGCGCTCATAATACCAAGTTGTTCGCCTGCCGCGGAAATTACGCGTACTTCTTTGTCACGAATTTGTTCGTTGATTTGATGTTGGTCTTTAATGGTAGTGTACCTCTCCAAAATAATAACGGGTTGCTCGACAAAAGCAACCCGCAATAATTCCTTAATATATCTTGGAAAATTATTGAGCCGTACCGATCTATATCGCACGGCGAGAAGGTTCGCTCCTGCTTTGCTCAACTATATTAACACAACCCAAGCCCTTCTGTCAAACGATTTTCAACGTATTTTTCAACTTTTTCCAAAAAATTTGTTTAGAACGCCGTTTTTTCTTCGATTTCTTTCAAAACGGTTGCAATGAATTCGTCCGCGTCCACCGCGCCGATATCGCCCTTATCGCGACGGCGTACGGCAACGAGATTTTCACTCGCTTCCTTTTCGCCCACAACGAGCATATACGGCAATTTTTCCAATTGCGCTTCACGAATTTTGTATCCAATCTTTTCGTTTCTATCGTCTACGACAACGCGGATACCCTTTTCCTTCATCTAAGTCGGATCGTAGCCATGTCGTTCTGTGAGCCAA
>JAZRRB010000218.1:0-1827 GCA_045650385.1 Candidatus Scatosoma sp.
TACCGCCATTTTCAATCTATCCGTAGGATGTCTACCGATGTCCGCGCAAATCTCACCGCGTTCCTCTTTCACGTTCCCTTCCAAAAGGGCGTAATAGGTACGTCTACACGTCTTTTCCGCAATTTGCGTCGCCAAAGAAACGTGCGCCTTATCGTTTTTCGCCACAACCAAAAGCCCCGTGGTATCCTTGTCTATTCTATGCACAATCCCCGGGCGCAATACGCCGCCGATACCGCTTAAAGAGTCGAGCGCGTACAACAGCGCGTTGACGAGCGTGCCTTCTACCACGCCGCTGCCGATATGCACCGTCATGCCCTTAGGTTTATTCACCACCGCAAAATCCGCGTCTTGATACACAATATCAATCGGGATATTTTCCGCCTTCACTGCGTATTCTATCGCGTCGGGAACAACAAGTTCTACCGCATCTCCAACCTTTACGTCCGCGCCTGCTTTTAGCGCCAGGTTACCATTGATAGAAACTTGCCCTTCTTCTATCAGCTTTTTTATTCTCGAACGGGTAAACTCGTCCGTTTGTTCGCTCAAAAACGTATCCAAGCGTTTGCAGGGCGTTTCGGCGATAAACAGCCGTTTATCCATTGTTTTCCTCGTCCGTTTTCTCTTCCGTTGTTTCTTCCACTTTTTCTTCCGTTTGCGTTTCGGTTGCTACCGCCACGTTTGCTTGCGCCTTTTCCGCCTTTTTGCGTTCTTCTTTTTCCGTGTATTCTTCCGCCAGTGCCTTATATTTTTTCGTCATGGGGAAAATTGCGTCCGCATCGAAAAAGAGCATGGACAGCATTAACATCACCGCGCCTGCCACAATAAAGAAATCGGCAAAATTACAAACTCCAAAATCGAATAATATATCCAAACGCACCATATCGCGCACCCCGTTCGGCGTTGCTGAGATGGTAGCAGGATCCCAAACCCGATACAAAATTCTATCAATCAAATTCCCTACGCCGCCTGCCACGATAAAGACGATGGCAATACGAAGAAGCGCACGGCGACGGTCAAGCTTAAAGAACAAGAACGTCAAACCGCCCATAAGAAGCGCCGTACCGATGACGATGACAAGTTTCCAACCCATACTCGCGCCCGAAAAGGAACTAAACGCGATACCGCGGTTGTACTCCATACAAAGTTCGAGGACACCGGGGATAATGACAATATCGTCATGATTGCGGAAATAATTATCCGCCCAAATTTTAATTACTTGGTCAATGGCTATCAATGCGATAAACACCAGCGCAAGCCAAAGGGTGGAATCCTTCCACCATACGTACTGTTTTTTCGTTTCTTTTTCCATTACATATCCCCTTTCTTTTTTGCGCCTTGACGAATCCCGTCAATCATACCAAATTTCAAGGCGTGCAATTTATCGGACAAGTCCACTTTATAAAGCTGGGGCATATCCAAACGCAAATATTCTTCCCAGAACTTCGCAAGTTCCCCTTTCGAATATTTTTGCACGTCCATAAGCGCAGGGAACTCGTACACGAGTTTGCCCTCTTTTACAATCGTTTGCTGTAATTCTTCCACGCGGAAATTTTCTACCTCGTGCGTCTTCCACGTTTCTACGGGGTGGAAAATCGTCAAAGGCTTGCTATCGTCTACTTCTTCGTCGCGAAGCGTAATCAAATCGGCAATCGCCATGCCGTTTTCTTTATCGTATAAGCGATACAAACGCTTGAACGACGGGTTGGTGATTTTTGCCGTGTTATCCGAAAGTTTAATCTTCGGCGTGGCGTTACCCTCTTTATCAAATACCGCCGCAAGTTTATATACACCGCCAAGCGCAGGCAAATCTTCCGAGGTGATAAGCTT
>JAZRRB010000219.1:0-4164 GCA_045650385.1 Candidatus Scatosoma sp.
ACCACATATTCTTCAGAAAGCGCGTCTAATACTCTTTCCAAGTTATCGAAAACGTGTTCAACGCCCCACTCATATTTATCAGACATCCAGTTATATGTATGCCCCATTTCATCCGTTAACGCATAATATAAGAAGGTGAAATCAGTAGGTGTTTCTTCTACGTGTTTAATCACTGCATCGGTCAACGTTACGGTAGATTCTTCAAACCATTCCTTTCCGCTTGTTCCAGGATCTCCGTTTACATATAATTGGCTAACGGAACTCAACGTAGTAAGGGTTTCAAGCTTCTTCCAATCATAGAACATAGCACTGGTTCTTCCCGCTGCAGCTAAAGTTTCCGTGATGCCGTTCCCCAAATTGGGATCTTTTACGCACTCGTTATTAATTACGCCATGTACAGTAGGATCAACGCCGTAGAACATACTGGTATGTGCAGGCAACGTTACCGACGGGTTAATCGTCATTGCGTTTAACGAATAGCTGGAAATTTCTTGCAAGCCTTGCACAAATTCACTTTCAGCGATTGCATCGGGACGCAAACCGTCAATCGAAACCAACAAAACCTTTTTGCCGTTGCCTTCAACAGGAGTGTCAACAGGAGGGTCAACTTGCGTGTCATCGCCCGTCCAACGAATATCTTTTACAAGTGCATGGAACGCTTTCCAAACACTGTCTGCGGTGGCTACGCAATTGTTAAAGTCGATTACGAGTTCCACTTTCGTTTGAACGCCGGAAATTTTGAACGTCGTCCAAGGCCATTTTGCTTTATATCTTAACGTACCGAAGTTCACTTCCGCGCCCTTTTCATCGGTCATCGTGATTTCGCCTTGTTCACCGTTTTCGTCAAACCAAGCGTTTTCCTCTGCATTGTAAGAGTACGTCTTATTGTTGTAAGCAAGCTTAAACGCTTTTTGAATTGGATGCTGTGCCGCGTCCGATTTAATTGCAAAAGACAACGTATCCTTTCCAGCCAAGTAAGGTACGGTTACATACTGTTTGGGATAAGCACCGTGCTCGCAAGCTGCCAAGCGATACCAGCCTTCCATACCGTCCGCATCCGTAAAGAAACAGGGGTTACCGTGATAAACCACCGCACCATATTCCAAGGTGCCAACCGTGCCAACAAGCACAGGAGCATCAGGGTTCACAGGATCATCAGGGTTCACAGGATCATCAGGGTCCACAGGATCATCGGGATCGTCAGGATCATCGGGATCGTCAGGGATACTGGTAGTATCGGAAATGGAACTTCCGCCGATTGACTCGTCCGTGCTTGAACTGTTCGGACTAAAGAGTGAATTAAAGAACGAACATGAAGCACACGAGAGTGTGAGTGCTAACGAGCTTAAAAGTAAAGCTAGTTTTTTGATTTTCATTTTTTTGCCTCCTTAATTTTTATTTTCTTAGTTTGCTATAAAGTTACCGATAAATTTTATTAGATTATCTTAATCGCAAAAATCCCCTCCCATTTTATATTTTATTTTCTTTTTTTACACACCCCAAGCACGCCACAAAACGTCTATTCCTTCCATTTCAGACTTTCGCGTAAATCTCAACGTCGCTGCATCTTCTTTAAAAGAAATTTTCATATCCAACGGTGCGCCATGCAGCTTAATTACCGCATAACGAATGGCCATACTTTCTGCATTGATTCGTTTGCACAAATTTTTGTATCGGTTGGGTTTCGTCGCTTCTAAGTCGGCAATGCTTTCGTAGGCGTCTTCGATATAGCCCATCCATTCTTCCAACTTGTAAGCCGGCCATTCCGATGCCGAATGTCTATTATACAATCGGCTGCCGCCAAAAAATCCAGCACTGTATCTGTTTTCTATTAAACCTGCCGACCAAGCCCTAAAGCTGTCATAATATGCCTTCATCGGTGCAGCCGCAGCATCAAACCACGCATCGAAGAACCGTTCGGTAAACGCTTCCACGTCTAAATCCACATCCCACATCAACTTGTAATTTAAAGCCGCCTTTAACGCGTCGAAACTGGTATAATTTGAACCTGAGTAGATTTGTCCTTGATTGAAGACGTATTCTGCACCCAAGCTGTTAATGTACTGATAAAAATCCTGCAACGTCCCAAACGTATCGTACCAAAGCATATATTCGACGAAGTTTGTGTCATAGCCCCAAACATACAGTTTGTTTGAAAGCGCAGACCAAGCGCTTAATTTTTGTTTATGTACGGCATTTTCCGCACTGTGAATACTACGTAAATAATCCGCAGAAGGCAATGCCATCCATACGTATAAATTGTCCGCCATCACCATATTCGTCGGTGCATATTCCGTTGCGTTGTAAGCAAAAAAGATAACCGCTACTTTTTTTCCGGGGTATTGTAAATCCACCCACGCCTGCAAATCTTGTGCAATCGGATTCAAAAATTGGATGACCGTTGCGGCGTTTGCACCGCCCTTCGTATTGATAACAGTTCGACAAGCTGAACAACCACACCAATGCGAGTTGTCTTGTTGGGTGAAACTGATTACATTTTTTTGATAATACCCTTGCTCGAAGTAATATTCTACCTGCGCCTTAAACTTTTCCAATACAATTTCTCTCATGGCGTCGAGTTCGTATGCATTGCCCCTTGCCGTATAGCATAATTGATCGCCCTGAGTTGAATACCAACCAGCGTGCGCCGACAAGTAATCATTTTTAGGCAACCAATCAAACGTATTGTGCACCGGGTGGCCAGGATGTATAAACGGATCGTGGATTCCTTCCGACCGCGTACGCATTTCACCCAATCCCCAACCGTCTGCGCGCGTTGCAAAATCGGGAGCATCGCTATAATCGAAATCAGGCATATATAAATTTTTTACGCCTCTATTCAAATCGTATACGCCGTTTAAGAAATACTCGTATCCCAGTGTTTGCGCTAAAAACTCATACGCGCCGTATAATACGCCTGCGTCTTCCCCTAAAATGAATACGTTTGAACCTACTGTTTTTAACGTAAATCCATCGTGCGGAATTTTACTTACGTTTACACCGCTTTTTTCCGTAAAGTTTGTATTCCCCAAAATAATCAATTTGGCGTCCTCAGAATAGTTTACGTCCGTTTCGGAAACAGTTTCCAACGTAATAGAAGTTGCTTCTTTAAATAATTCTTCTATCTCCCATGCTCCGTTTTCTTCGTTGAACGTAGCCCCGTCTTTTAACACCATTTTATATTGGCTTGTTCCGTTATCTACCAATTTATAATCGGTATAGTTCTCGCTGTCACCCGCGTTTGAACTGTTCGATTGTTGACTGCTTTCGCTGCTTTCGTTGCTTTCGTTGCTTTCAATGTTACTTGATGGAAAAATTGTACAGGCGGTTATACTGCACAATGTACACAACGATAAAATTAAACTTACTAATTTTTTCATTCTTTAAACTCCCCACGAATTCCACAAAACATCTATTGTGCTCCATTCGCTCCAGCGAGTAAACGCAAGTTTTGATGCGTCTTCTTTAAAGGACTGCATCATTTCCCATAATTCATCTTGACTATAGGATTCCGAATGAATTGCAATCAATGCATATCGTATTGCAATACTCTCCGCATTGATTCGTTTAGACAAATTACTGTATCGATTGGGTTTCGTTGTTTTCAAGCTTTCAATGCTTTCATACGCATCTTCGATATATCCCTGCCATTCCGTCAATTTTTGAAGCGGATAGTGCTGACTCGTATTCTTATCGAAATAGATACCGCCATCATAATTTTGCTCAGTCTTTATCTTTTCCGACCAATTTATAAAGCTGTCGTAATACGCGCGCATATCCTGCGCCGCCTCTCCAAACCACGTTTTAAAGAATCTATCCGTAAATCCTTTTACGTCCGTATCTGCGTCCCACATCAACTTGTAATTTAATGCAACCTTTAACGCGTCGAAACCCGTGAGATTTGACCCGGAATAAATTTGTCCTTGATTGAACATATATTTCACGTTAAACGCATCAAGGTGTTGATAAAAATCGGGTAAAGCATTAAACGTATCGTACCACATTAAATAATTATTAAAGTTCGTGTCGTAGCCCCATACGTAAAATTTCTTTGCCAATACCGCCCAATTTTCAAATAAATGATACGTGCCCTCATTCATGACATCCGTTATACTGCGGATATAATCCCCATAAATAGGAGCAATCCATACCGCCAAATTATCT
>JAZRRB010000220.1:0-6791 GCA_045650385.1 Candidatus Scatosoma sp.
GTCTTTGGTATAGTATTTACCGCGCTTTTGAACTCTTCCAGTGCCGTAACGACGGTTATTATCGGTATGGCGGACGTCGGGTTGCTCATTGGCGGTATAGACGGCGGTAACGCAGTTTTATACGTAATACTCGGCTCGAATATCGGCTCGTGTGTGACGGCGCTCATTTCGTCTATCGGCACGTCGGTAAACGCGCGCCGTGCAAGTATTATTCACCTTTCGTTTAACGTATTGGGCTCGGTGTTGTTTATGACAATGCTCTTGGTATGGTCGAAAGGAGTTGTTGGAAGCGATTTTTATCAAGTAACGTTCGTGCGTTGGTTCTCCAATCCTGCAACGCAAATCGCTATGTTTCATACCTTCTTTAACGTAATTTGTACGATATTGTTCTTGCCGTTTACGCATCTTTTGGTGAAAGCGTCTACGTGGATTATTCGGGAAAAAGAGCAAAAGGAAAAGGAACCTTGGGAATTTGTTTACATGGACAAGCGTTTCCTTACAACGCCTACCGTTGCCGTAGACCAGTTGAAAAAGGAAAGTTTCCGTATGGCGGATATGGCGATGGAAAGTTTGCGTATCGGGTTTAACGGTTTTATTGGGAAAGATTTGTCGGCAATCGATAAAGTGCACGAAAATAACGATCAAATTTTGAAATTAAGCGAAGAGATAAGCAACTATTTGGTGCGCGTTTCGGCAAGCGGTGTTTCGTATGAAGACGAAAAAGAAGTGCGTGCATTACATAACAACATCGGCGATATCAACCGTGTGGCAGAACTTGCGGACAATTTGACGAAGTATACCCGTAGAGAGGTAAAGGAAAACCTCACTTTCTCGGAGGGGATAAACGAAAAGCTTTGCATAATGCACGATATGTTGCATCAGCAATACGAACTCGTAAAACAAATCGGTTTGGAAAACCGTACCGATTTGATTGTGCAATCGGACGAGTTGGAGGATAAAATCGATAATATGCGCCGAGCACTTGTGGCAGAGCACATTACGCGTCTTAGCCAAGGCAAATGCCGCCCCGAAAATAATACGGTGTTCATTAACCTTGTGTGCAACCTCGAACGTGTAGGCGACCATTTGAGCTACGTGGTACATAGCGAAGATAACGTGTAACAAACAATCCACGATAAAAGCACTCCCTTTTCGGGAGTGTTTTTTACTTACGTAAAAAGTCGAAAGAAAGGGGATTCATATAAAAACCAAAAAAATAACGGTATTTTTATATATAAAAATAAACCGAGCGCGCCCACACGCTTGACGGAAAAGAAAAAAAGTGTTATGATGGTAGTATGGAAAATTGTAACGAAATCAACAAACAAATCGCGCAAAACCTTGCTTATTACAGGAAAGAGGCTGGTTTGACGCAAGCAGAACTTGCGGAGAAGATTAACTATTCGGATAAATCCGTTTCGAAGTGGGAACAGGGCAACGGCGTTCCCGACGTGTACGTTTTGATGCAGCTTGCCAAGTTATACGGCGTGACAATCAACGATTTGGTTGGGGAAGAAGCGAAGGAAAGGATACAGGAACGCAAGCAAAGAAAATTGGGGATTCATATCCTTTTGATGCTTTTATCCAGCGGTATCGTATGGCTGGTTGCGACGTACTTTTTCGTGTCCATGCAGATGTGGAAACCGACGGGCGCGTGGTGGGTGGCGTTCGTTTATGCCGTGGCGGTAAACGCAATCGTCTTGATTGTGTACGCAGGTGTTTGGAAATACCGTATTTTGAATTTTATATCCGTGTCAACGCTGATATGGACAATTATTACAAGTGTATTTTTAACGATACGCGCAACGGGCTTAGGCGGTGATTCTCTTTGGCTTTTGTTCCTGTTGGGTGCGCCCTTGCAGGCATTGGAAATTTTATGGGTATTTTTCCGTTCCCTGTTTTCCAAAATTCCAAGGAAAATCAAAAAGAAAAAAGTAGAAAAAACCGGGCCGACGGATTCGGCAAAAACGGAAGAATAAAAAGGGGAAGTTGGGTTTAGATTATGCTGTGCGCAAAGTGCAAAAAAAATCAGGCGACGAAAACGTACGAGCTGATCAAAAACAGCAAAAAAGAAACGGTATATTACTGTTTAGAGTGCTATCATAACGATTTCGTTTGCGTAGAAACGGAATCGACGCTTTCCGCCTGTCCGTATTGCGGAACGACGGTAACGCAGTTCAAAAAGACGAGCCTTGTAGGCTGTGCACAATGTTATCAAACGCTTTCGCACGCCGTTTTTCCGTTGGTTACGAAAATGCAGGGCGGAGAGAAACACCGCGGTAAACGCGCTTATGAAACGGAACAGGAACGCATAGAACGTCGCCGTAAGGAATTGGATATTATGGCGAACAAATATTATTTGGAAAACGACGATAAAGCGGCGGCGGTATATGAGGAGAAAATCGACGAACTCCGCGCGCAAAAGGCAGGGGAGGTAATATGGCACAGCCGGCATTTATCCAAACAATCGTAACCTCTTCCCGCATTCGCTTGGCGCGCAATCTTGCCGCGTATCCCTTTCCGCAAAAGCTTAGCAATAAGCTTGCCAAAGAAGTGGTTTATCTAGTGGAGCAGACCTTATCCGAGTTGGATAATTTCCAAAAGAACGATATTGCAACGCTTAGCGAGGAAGAATCGATATTATTGCAAGAACAGCATTTGATAAGCCCTGCGCTTATTAGAAGAAAGGGTATCAGCGCGGCGTTTATATCCCCCGATAAATCGATATCGGTAATGGTAAACGAAGAGGATCATCTCCGTCAACAATGTATCCATAAAGGGTTTGATTTGTATAAGGCGTACGAAAGTATCAGCGGTATCGACGAGGGACTTGGCAGTAAACTCGGTTTTGCGTACGATGATAAACTTGGTTACTTAACGGCATGTCCCAGCAACTTAGGTACGGGTATGCGCGCTTCGGTTATGATGTTTTTGCCCGGGCTTGCTTGGAGCAAAGAATTGGAAAAATTTATCCCCAAATTAAAAGCAGGCGGTTTGACGGTGCGTGGGGTATTTGGCGAAGGTACGGCGGCGGAAGGGTATAATTACCAAGTGAGCAATGAACGCACGCTGGGTACTTCCGAAGAGGAAATTTTAGACCAAATGGTGCGTATGACCATGACGCTTTGCGATTTGGAAATTCGCGCAAGAGAGCGTATGCTTCAAGAAAAGGAAAAGCAGTTGAAAGACCTTTGCATGCGCGCGTATGGTACGCTTACCCATTGCGTACTTTTATCTCAAAAGGAACTCATGCAAGAAATCGTCAAGGTAAAGCTTGGGGTGGCGCTCGGCTTTTTCCGTGCGAGAAACATGCGGGATTTGAATGATTTTATCGCCAATATGCGTCCTGCATCTTTCCGCTTAGAAAACAGTTTGCAAGACGCAAGCCAAGAAGATTGCGATTTGATTCGCGCAGATATTGTAAAACAGGTGTTGCCTGAACTCGTTATTAAAATCGATTAAACAAAGGAAGAAGATATATGTATCCACTTTCCAAAGCCTCGGAAAATTTAAGGGCGGCGTTTACGCTCGTAAACGATATTGCCGTACAAAACGAAGTGCGCTACGTAGGTAGCGAACATTTCGTTTACGCGTTTTTGCAAATGCCGCAATGCGCGGCGTATATGGCGCTCTCCTCTTGCGGCGTTACGAAAAGTCAGTACGAGGAACTTTTTTTAAGAAAACTTGATAAGACGTCCAAATACGACGGTTTAACCCCGCGCACGCAAAAGATGTACGATAGGGCGGTATTGCTTGCCGAAGAGGATTCTTTACCTGCTGGTACGGCGCATATGTTGTATGCGATTTTGGAAGTGCCTGATAGCTGGGCAACGCGTATCTTGTACTTGTTTACGGACGTAGAAGAATTGCGCCAAGCGGTACGGGATATCATTGAAAAACAAGTGCAAGTGCATAGAGTACAAAAAAATTACACGCCGTTTGAACAGGCAAACGTTTTGTTTGACGATTTGTTTCAAAAAGAAGAAAAACAGCAAGAACGCAAAGATATTTCTTCTTCAACGATGGAACGCGGCAACGCGTATCAAAAGAACGCGAAAAAGAGCGCGGCTGTGGAGAAACTTTCCTCGTACGGCACGGATATGACCGAGCGCGCCAAAAAAGGAAAAATGGACCCCGTTATCGGTAGAAAGAAAGAGATTGAAAAGGTAATTCAAGTTCTTTCGAGAAGATTGAAAAACAACCCCGTACTCGTAGGCGAGCCGGGCGTTGGTAAAAGCGCGATTATCGAGGGACTTTCGCAACTGATAGTCAGCGGTAACGTCCCCGAACAGCTTTACAATAAAACGTTGCTTTCCGTGGATTTGCCCGGCATGCTTGCAGGTGCGAGATACCGCGGTGATTTTGAGGAACGCTTAAAGGATATGATAGGTGCGGTGCTTCAAGACGGCGACGTGATTTTGTTCATTGACGAAATTCATACGCTTGTGGGGGCAGGTGCGTCCTCGGATAATAGCATGGACGCGGCGAATATCTTAAAACCGATGCTTGCGCGCGGCGATTTGCAGGTGATTGGTGCAACGACGATTGAAGAATACAGAAAGTATATCGAAAAGGATAGCGCGCTGGAACGCCGTTTTACGCCCGTACAGGTAGACGAGCCCTCGCAAGAGGACACGGTGGCAATCATCAAGGGTTTGCGCGCAAAATATGAAGAACATCACGGCATCGTTATCACGGACGAGGCGATTAAGGCGGCGGTACAACTTTCGTCGAGATATATCACGGACAGATTTTTGCCCGATAAGGCAATCGATATCGTAGACGAGGCGGCGGCGCGCGTGCGCGTGCAAAAGGACGGCGGTGCGGAGCTTCAAGAACTCGAATACGAAATTCGTGCGTGTGAAGAGGAAAGATTGTTGCACGAACGTCAAAACGAATTTGCTTTGGCAACGGCGGCGTTTGAAAGAAAACGTGACGCGGAGGAACGTGCGGCGGCGCTTAGACAGGCGCAATCGCCCTTGCGTTTGCCCGACGGTAGACTCGCTATCGGCAGGGAACAAGTGGCGGCAATCGTCAGCGCACGCATGCGTATTCCCTTGCTTAAAATTACGCAAGAGGAAGGGGAGAAACTCATGCGTTTGGAATCGGATTTGCATAAACGCATTATCGGGCAAAACGAAGCGGTGAGCGCGGTGGCGAAAGCAATTCGACGGGCAAGGGCAGGCTTGAAAGATCCCTCGCGTCCCATAGGTTCGTTTATTTTCGTCGGTCCTACGGGTGTGGGTAAAACCGACCTTTGCAAGGCACTTGCGGAAAATCTTTTCGGCTCGGAAGAGCAAATGATTCGCTTGGATATGAGCGAATATATGGAAAAACAAGCGGTGTCCAAAATCATCGGCGCGCCCCCTGGATACGTGGGGTACGAGGATATGCAAACGGGGCAGCTGACGGATAAAGTACGCACCAAACCCTATTGCGTAATCTTGTTTGACGAAATCGAAAAAGCTCACCCCGACGTGTTTAATTTGCTCCTTCAAATTTTGGACGACGGACGGCTTACGGATAGCAAGGGAAGAACGGTGAGTTTCAAAAACGCCGTCATCATTTTAACGTCCAACGCAGGTGCGGCGGAAAAGGAAGAAACGCGCACGGGCGTGTACGGTTTCGGTAGCGAAGATAGGGCAATGAACGGCGCAGACGAAAAGCAGTACGAATCCATGAAAGAAAACATTACGCAAACGCTGAAAGAACGCTTCAAACCAGAGTTTTTGAATCGTTTAGACGACGTTATCGTATTCCATAGATTGACGGAAAGAGATTGCCAACAAATCGCAAGCAAGCTTATCAACTCGCTTGCCAAACGCTTGATGGAACAACGCGGCATTACGCTCACGGTTACGGCGGCGGCGCTCACGGCTCTTGTGAAAGAGGGGTATGATCCGCAGTACGGTGCAAGACCGTTAAAACGGGTAATTCGCCGTAGGATAGAAGATAAAATGTCTGAGGAAATTTTGCTTGGACGGATACAAAACGGTTGCAAAGTAACGTTAGACTACGCTAATGAAGAATACGTCTTTTCTACGCTTGGATAATTAGAATTGCAACAAAGGAGAGAGTTATGAAGCTGACGACGGCAGGAGAATCGCACGGCAAAGCCTTGGTAGCGATTATCGAGGGCTTGCCTGCGCATTTGCAAATAGATTTGGAAAAGATAAACGAAGACCTCGCTCTTCGTCAAAGCGGTTTTGGCCGCGGCGGACGGCAAAAGATTGAAAAGGACCGCGCGGAAATTTTAACGGGTGTAAGAAATGGCGAAACGCTCGGCAGTCCCGTTACCCTTTGCATTTATAACAAAGACTATGCAAATTGGTCGAATTGTATGTCGGACGGGGTATGCGACGAAGAGGTAATGGAGAAGAAAGCGCTTACCAAAGTGCGCCCGGGGCACGCTGATTTGACGGGCGTTATCAAGTTTGCGCAAACGGACGCACGCAATATTTTGGAACGTGCCTCCGCAAGAGAAACGGCGATTCGCGTGGCGGCTGGCGGCGTATACAAGCAATATCTTTTCGCGCTCGGCGTGGAAATTAGCGGATACGTGAAAGAGGTTTGCGGTATCGTGGATAACGGCACGTATGCGTTTGAACAGTTGAAAAAAGCGAAAACGACGCCCGTGGGCATGATAGACGAAAACGCGGAAAGAAAAGCGGAAGAAAAAATTGCGCAACTCAAAAAGGACGGCGACACGGCAGGCGGTATCGTGGAAATTCGCGTGAAGGGTTTGAAAAGCGGTTTTGGCGTTATGATGTCGTACGCGGAAAGGCTGGGTA
>JAZRRB010000221.1:0-3408 GCA_045650385.1 Candidatus Scatosoma sp.
CCAAGCAGTATGGAGGTGCGGTTACGAGATTTGCAACTTTACCCGTAGGGGTACTCAAAGACTTTATGCAAGGCGGTATTATTCAAGCCGGCAAGAACTTGGGTCCGAGATTGCGTAACGTAGCGACGGGTTCAACATTAACAAACCGCGCAGAAGTAAGACCGAAGATTCCAAAGAGTGTGGATACGGGAGCAGAGGAAACGAAAGAAACATCTACGAGCGATACCGCGAACACGGGTGAATCGACATTAAAAATGGAATCGGAAAGAATGGAAAGCGGGGACGATAAAACCACGCCTACAACGGACACGTCTTCGGATAGACCGACAACGGAAACAACGGCGGATAAACCGACGACGGCAACGACGGACACTTCTTCGGTAAGAGGAAAAGACGGTGGCGAGAGTGCGCCGAAAACGGAAACAAAGGGGGACACGAAAGGTGGCAAGGATAATACCTAAAAATACAAAGGTTAGAATGACCTTTTATAAAGGGGTAACGATACCCGACGTCATAATCGGTTTTATCGGTTTGGTGTTGATAGCGATTGCATTTTCAAGCAATCTTGCGTTTCGGGCGTTAATTGGCGGTGCGATATTCGTGGCATTTGTACCCTTGTATATCACGATAAACGGGGATAGGTTGTATTTGGTAGTAGCGTATTTCTTCAAGCATTTGGTATGCAAGAAGAAATATAGCAAAGCCAAAGGCGAGATTGAGGACGTTATACCCTATCAAAGTGTGAACGCGGACGGAATTATCGAACTCAAAGACTTGCGGTTTGCAGGGGTAGTAGAAGTATCGCCCGTGGATTTTAGAATGATGGACGAGTTCTCGCAAGCGCAAATGATGGATGCAGGGCTTGGACGAGTGCTTAATTCAATAGCTTACGGGCAGGAAATTGACGTCGTGAAAATCGAAAGACCATTGATTTTGGATAACTTTATGACGGACGAAATGCAAAGAGTTCTCGACATAATCGACAGTAGTGAACGCAGGGAACTTACGAAATTGGAATATGAAGCAAGGGTGGACGTAATACAGGACAGAATGTTGACAATCGAAGCGATGAACACTGATGATAAGATTTTGTATAGCCGATATTACCTTGTATTCCATAGCGGAAGTCAAAAAGAATTATCTTCGCTAATGTACCGCGCGGTGGCAATGCTACAAAACGCAGGGGTAGGCGCAAGGGTACTCAATCAGAAGGAAACGGTAGCATTTATTCGATATACGACGGACAGCGAGTTTGACGAAAGAGTATTACAAAAGGTTAAAAATTACAGACAGTTCTTTATGCCACAGGAACTCAAATTTGGGTTTACTTCCACAGCGCAAGACGGCAAAGTATTAACGCATTTTGTTATCAATAACTATCCTTTGCGTGTGTGCAACGGTTGGGGCGAGGGGGTGTTCGATATACCGAATACAAAGGTTGTAATGAAAGTCAACCCCGTAGAAAAGTACAAAGCGGTAAGGCGTATTGACAATGCAATTTTGGAACTTCAAACGCAGACGTTGAAAAACCGCGCAAGCGATGAAATCGAAAAGGACACACATTTGCAAAGTTTGCAAGATTTACTGGTGAACTTGCAGAACGAAAACGACGTGCTGTTCGACGTAACGCTTATTATAACGGCATACGACGACAAGGGAAAAAACTTTGTGAAAAAGCACGTAAGGCGTAGGCTTCGTGAAATGGGTTTTGGGTTCAATGAAATGGTTGGACGGCAAAAGGACGTGTACTTAACAAGTCAGATTTGCACGACGGATAAAGTGAAGTTGTCAAGGGGGATTCCTACAAGTAGTCTTGCGGCAGTATTTCCATTTGTCAGCAATGCGATTGTGGACGATAAAGGGCTTTTGATAGGCGAGAATAAATTGCCCGTGTTCGTGGACTTTAACAAGCGAGACGATTCGCATTTATCATCGAACATGATTGTGCTTGGTAAGCCGGGTAGCGGAAAAAGCTACGCTTGTAAAAGTATCATAGCGCATTTGGCAAGTTGCAATACGAGAGTTTTTGTGTTAGATCCCGAAAGCGAATACGGCAAGTTATGTCAAAACTTCGGCGGTAAGGTATTGGACGTATCAAGCGGGAAGTTTGGAATCATCAATCCTTTCCATATTATCCAAAGCGAGGACGACGAAAACAGCGATGGAACAAGCAATGATTATTTTGCGCACTTACAGTTTTTGGAAGAATTTTACCGCGTAGTGTTGCCGGGGATAAATTCCGATTCGTTGGAGCTTTTGAATAAACTCACGCAGGAATTGTACGAGAAGAAAGGCATAACCGCGTACACGAAGTTAAAAGGATATTCCGCAGAGAAATATCCCACGTTTAATGATTTAGCGTATTTGATAGACGAGCGCAGGGAAAGCGAAACGGACGAGTATAATCGCGGGTGTTTGAAAGTATTGACGAACTATATCGCAAAATTCCGCAGGGGTGGACGGTATAGTAACCTTTGGAACGGTGCAACGAGTTTTAATCCGAGAGAGAATTTTATCGTATTCGATTTTCAAAAGCTGTTGGCAAATAAGAACAGCATCGTGGCGAACGGGCAAATGCTTTTGATTGTCAAGTGGTTGGAAAATGAAGTGGTGCGAAACAAGGACTATAACAAACTGTATCGAGTATCGAGAAAGTTGGTTGTAGCGGTGGACGAAACACACCTTTTCATTGATGAGAAATACCCGATTGCATTGGATTTCTTGGCAAGTTTGGCAAAACGAATCCGAAAGTACGACGGTATGCTAATCACGATAACGCAAAGCGTAAAGGACGTGGCAGGAACACCCGAAATAGCAAGAAAAAGTCAAGCCCTGATAGACGTTTGTCAGTATAGCCTGATATTCAGCCTTTCGCCAAACGATATGAAAGACTTATGTGAATTATATTCACGGGCAGGTCAAATCAACGAGGCAGAGCAAAATTACATTATGCACAACAAGCGCGGAACGGCGTTCTTTATATCGTCGCCGCAAAGTAGAACGAATATCGACATCGTAACAAGCGATTTCGTAGAAAAATTATTTTAATTGAAAGGAGATAAAGGAAAATGGAACAAAACAAAAAAGTTATGAATGAAGAAGTGGTAGTGGACTACACGGACGATCAAAGAACGGAGATTACGAACAAGGCAAACGACCAATACCTGAAAATGGCGAAAGAGGGCAAATACAAGGATATTCTTGTGAAGTTCGGTCAGAACGGGAATTATTCGTTGAACAATCTTTTGTATATGCTGTCGCAGAACCCGAACGCAACGGTAGCGAAAGGTATGGGCGAATGGGAACGCGCAGGGCGTAGCATTAAGAAAGGTGCAAAGAGTATGGAGATTATGGCTCCTACCAAGGAAGAATACTCCGTACCCATTAAAGACCAAGACGGCAACGATA
>JAZRRB010000222.1:0-4267 GCA_045650385.1 Candidatus Scatosoma sp.
GATCCGACTTATCTGCGCGCAAAGTTCTTTTGCGTACCCTTCCTGTCTATCGGTAATCGGCAAAATCTTCACTTGCACAGGCGAAAGCCATACGGGGAATTTCCCTGCGAAGTGTTCAATCAAAATACCGATGAAACGTTCGATAGAGCCAAACGCTACGCGGTGTACCATGATCGGTTGATGTTTTTGTCCGTCTTCGCCAACGTATTCCATTTCAAAGCGTTGGGGAAGTTGGAAATCAAGCTGAATCGTACCGCATTGCCACGTTCTCCCAATCGAATCTTCCAAGTGGAAGTCGATTTTCGGGCCGTAGAACGCGCCGTCGCCCTCGTTGACAACGTAATCAAGCCCCATATCGTCGAGCGCACTTTTAAGTGCTTCGGTAGCGGTATTCCAATCTTCATCGCTACCCATACTATTTTCAGGGCGGGTGGAAAGTTCCACGTGGTACTTAAAGCCGAACAGCGTATACACCTCGTTAATAAGGCTCACAACGCCCTTGATTTCGTCTTTGATTTGTTCGCGCGTCATGAAAATATGCGCGTCGTCTTGCGTAAAGCAACGCACGCGGAAAAGTCCGTGCAACTGCCCAGATTTTTCGTGGCGGTGTACAAGCCCGAGTTCGCCCATGCGGATAGGCAAATCCTTATAGCTGTGCGGTTCGTTTTTATACACCAAAATACCGCCGGGACAGTTCATAGGCTTGATTGCGAAATCTTCTTCGTCCACCTTCGTCGTGTACATATTATCGCGGTAGTGATACCAATGTCCCGACGTTTCCCAAAGGGAACGGTTGAGCATAATGGGCGTATTTACTTCCACGTAACCCTCTCTCGTGTGGATTTGACGCCAATAATCGATAAGCGTATTTTTGAGCACCATACCGTTGGGCAAGAAGAAAGGCAAGCCTTTGCCCTCGTTCAAAATCGCGAACAGTTTGAGTTCTTTGCCAAGCTTCGTATGGTCGCGTTTTTTCGCTTCTTCAAGCATGGTGAAGTACGCGTCCATTTCGTCCTTTTTCGCAAACGCCGTGCCGTAAATACGGGTGAGCATTTTATTATGCTCGTCCCCACGCCAATACGCACCTGCGATACTCGTAAGCTTAAACGCCTTAATCTTACCCGTAGAGGGAAGGTGAGGACCGCGACAAAGGTCGGTAAAATTGCCCTGCTTATAGAAGGAAATCGTTTCCCCCTCGGGCAAATCTTGGATAAGTTCCACTTTATAGTCCTCATTGTAGCTCTTCATCAGTTCAATCGCTTCGTTTCTAGGCAACGTAAAGCGTTCAATGGGGAAGTTCCCCTTGATGATTTTCTTCATTTCCGCTTCCACTTTCGCAAGGTCTGCCTGCGTGATGGGCGTAACGAAATCAACGTCGTAATAATAGCCGTTATCGATAACGGGACCAATGGAAAGTTTGCAGGTGGGATACACCGCTTTGAGCGCCTGCGCCAATACGTGCGCACACGTATGACGATAAACGTTCAAACCTTCCTTATCCTTTAACGTGACGATTTCCAAGCAATCCCCTTCGTTTAATGCGTGCGACAAATCGACAAGCGCACCGTTTACTTTCGCGCAAACCGCGTTTCTTGCCAAGCCCTCGGAAATAGCAAGCGCCGCTTCGTACGCCGTTGCATTATCCGCCAGAGCCATACTTTCGCCGTTTTTCAAAATGACGTTCATTATATATTCCTCCAAATAGTAAGTTTTCTTTTTTATCGTAAAAAAAATCCCTAAACTCTCCTACAAGAGTTTAAGGACGCGATATTTTTCGCGCGGTTCCACCTTAATTGCCGTAATTTCTTACGACCGCTTTTCCCGTGATTTACTTTTACAAACGCAAAGTGGTTTCACGCTCCGCCCAAACCATCCGTTTCACAGCCAAAGAACGGACTCTCTGTAAGATTCGCAGCGACGTTACTTGTCTTTACGGATATTATTGTAAACCTTTGTTTGCCGTTTGTCAACCATTTTTTGATAATTAAAATTATTTTTTCAGCAAAAGGTAGCTTTATTTCCGTAATACTTTCTTAAAAACGCCGCCGTTTCCCTATCCGTTTCCCCAAAACAATACACTCTTTCCGCACCGCCCAGCACAATTTCGCCCAACGTCGTTTCCCTGCCCGTTAAAAAACTGCGGCAAAGCGGACGGTATTCCTCATCGTACACTTTACCGTTTTTTACGTAAATCTTGCCCTCTCCGTCCTCAGTGAGAAATTCCAAAAATCCGTCGAGCGAGGTTGCACTCATGTCCGTAGGCACGTATTCCACAATCCCCTCCCAGCGTTTTTTCAAATCTTGCAATCGAAAATGGAATACGCCGTCGAGAGAATACTGTTCGTACCCCGTAAAACGTTTGCGCGCGTACGCTTTATCCTCTTTATAATCGGCAGAAACGAGCGCGGTGATGAGCAGCCGTTTTTGCTTTTCGTCCATGAGCGGCAACACGAGCCGCTTTTCGAAAAATGCGTATTTATAGCCTATGGCTATAATATCCGCGATATTATCCTCCGCAAATCTTCTCACGTACGGACAATATGCGCGTTCCGTCTTGAACGCAATGCGCATATCCTCCCCGTCCGTCGTCAAATCGCAAGAAGCGGGCAAAAAGGAAAAACGTTCTCTTACTCTACCGTATAAATAGGACATATACCGTCCGTCAAATCCGTTTTGCGTTATCGTTATTTCTTCCACACCATTATTGTATGCCGAGAAAGAAAAATTATTTATTCGTTTTTACAAAATCCTTACCTTTTCCCCTCGTTTATTTGCTTGACTTAATAGAAAAATTATCTTATAATATATACTACGAAAAAATAGGTTATTATCGGTGCGAAAAGATTTCGCGCCACAATCGGAGGTCTTTTTATTATGGATATGAAATCCATTGAAAGCAAATGGCAGGCAAAATGGGAGAAGACGAAACGCAACGTTTTCAACAAAAAGAACGCGGATAAAAAATGGTACGTTCTTGAAATGTTCTCTTATCCCTCAGGCGCAAAATTACACGTTGGGCATTGGTATAACTACGGTCCTACGGATACCTATGCGCGCTTTAAGAAAATGCAAGGCTACGAAGTATTCCAACCCATGGGCTTCGACGCTTTCGGCTTGCCTGCGGAAAACTACGCAATTAAAACGGGTATTCACCCCAAAGACTCCACCGAAAAGAATATCGAAACCATGGAAGTACAGCTTAAAAATATGGGCGCGATGTTCGATTGGACGGCGGAAATCAAAACTTGCGAAGAAAATTACTATAAATGGACGCAATGGCTTTTCTTACAACTCTACAAAAAAGGTCTTGCTTACCGCAAAGAGGCGCTTGTTAATTGGTGTCCCGATTGTGAAACGGTACTTGCAAACGAACAGGTTATCGATAGCAAGTGCGAACGCTGCGGCTCTACCGTCCTTCGCAAGGACATGACGCAATGGTTCTTCAAAATCACCGATTACGCGGAAGAACTTTTGGACGATTTGGACACGATTCAATGGCCGGAAAAAACCAAGCTCATGCAAAAGAATTGGATTGGCAAATCGACGGGCTGTGAAATTCATTTCGAGTGTGAAACGGGCGATACAATCACCGTCTTTACCCCTCGACCCGATACGGTATTCGGCGTCAACTACGTCGTTCTTGCGCCCGAACATCCGCTTGTGGAAAAATTGAAAGAAGCGCACCCTGAAAGAGCGAAAGACATCGACGATTACGTGCGTTATGCTGCGGAAGCAAACGACATCGAACGTCTTTCCACCGCACGTCCCAAAACAGGCACGTTTACAGGCGCGTATGCTATCCACCCCTTAACGAATAAACAAGTGCCCATTTATCTTGCCGATTACGTACTCTATTCGTACGGCACGGGTGCGGTTATGGCGGTTGCCGCACACGACGAGCGCGATTATGCGTTTGCCACCCAACACGGCTTGCCCATCACCCAAGTTATCCAAAAGAAAGGCGGAGAAACGATTCTTCCTTTCTGCGAAGACGGTATCCTCGTCAACAGCGGTCCGTTTGACGGTCTTTCGGGCGACGACGCGCGCGACGCAATTGCCGTTCACCTTACCAAGCTTGGCAAAGGCGGTAAAAAGGTAAACTACCGACTTCGCGACTGGTCGGTTTCCCGTCAACGCTACTGGGGCGCGCCTATCCCTATGATTCATTGCGAAAAGTGCGGCGTCGTTCCCGTTCCCGAAAAGGATCTTCCCGTGAAGCTTCCTTACGTCGTAGAATTCCGCCCGTCGGGTAAATCCCCCCTTGCTT
>JAZRRB010000223.1:0-6412 GCA_045650385.1 Candidatus Scatosoma sp.
ACCAAATTAGCTTTACTTTTCTTTAATATGAAAAATTTTTTGCCTTTTCGTACTCGTCTTTATTTTCTATAAAAATAAAAACATTTGACTAATTTTGCTATGCAGTTGTTAATCTTCTTCCTTCTTTCGCGACAGCGAAAGGTGTCAAAAAACGTTGCCGTTTAATCGACAGCCTAAACATAATAACATTTACAAAAAATATTGTCAAGCGTTTTTTTCAATCTTTTTCAATTTTTTTTGACTTTTTTAATTTTTTTCATAAATTGCGATTTTTATACCTTTTTCATGGAAAATTATGCCTAAATTATGCCTGTATATATATAATTTATGTCGCGCGATAAAGAAAAGTTACGCAAAAAAAACGAGCAAACGCCCGTTTTTATCTTTTATTTTCAGCAACCGCTACACGTTTTACAGTTTCCCGAACACTTCTTCGTCGTCTTTCCCGTCGAAGAATACATTTCGCCCGAATAATCTCTCACCGTTTTTTCGCCACAATCGGGACAAGTCACTTCGTCTAGATAGCTTTTGACGAGTTCATCGAATTTTTTGCCACACTTAGGGCATTTATACTGCAAAAAAGGCATATTCCATTTCTCCTTCGTTCTATGCCTATTATACCCCCAACGAAAAATTTTAGCAAGCGTTTTTGCCCGTCTTTTCGAAATTACAGCACGCCTTTCCCCTGCAAAAAGCTATCGAAAAAGCCGTGAACGTCTAAACCCGTCTTTTCAAACGCGCCGATGAGTTCCCCCTCGCCCACGCGCGCGAACGCGTTATCGGCATAATATTTTTTGAGTGCGGTAAAAAATTTCTTATCCCCGATGCTTTTGCGTAACGTATCCAGCATCACCACCGCCTTATCGTACGCCAAACACTTATATTCGTAACCGCTGATAAAATCTTTCAAATGGCGTATCATCGCCGTATCCGTTCTACCAAGCACCGAGCCGTACACGTCATAATACGAACGGTATTCTTTGAGTGCCTCCGTCACCGCCGCCTCACGCGTTATGCCGTACTTTTCATACTGTTCAAAAAACGTAATCGCGGAATATTCCGCCAGCCCTTCGTCCTGCCATGCATTTTCGATTTGGTCGTTCCCCACGACAGCGTACCACCATTGATGCGCTGTTTCGTGCGCGATTACGCGCGCTACGTCCGCCTCTTTCAAATGCCCCGCAATCATGACAAGCGCAGGGTATTCCATGCCACCATTACAAAAGCCTGTTTGCGCCAAAGTATACGTTTCGTAGGGGTATTCCCCAAACGTCTTTTCGTAGTAAGCAAACGCCTCGCATGCCGTTTCCAAACGCTCCTGCGCGTCCGTTTCATCGTAGTAATAATACGAAACCGTCTTTCCGTTGACTTCTCTTTCTAATACGCGAAAATTATTGGAAAGCACCAAAGCAAAATCGCGCGCATTGGATATAGAAGCGGTATATTCTTTTTTGCTCTCCAAAATACGCGAAGAAACGGTTTTACCCGAAGAGGCGATTTCGTATTCCTTAGGCGTTTTCACGGTAACCGTAAAATCGGCACAATCGCTATAAAAGGGATCCCCCTCGCAATAGTATGCCGTTTCATAGAAGCCGCCGTTTTTGAAACCGCATAAAATAGGAAAAAAGTTCCCCAAATTAACGGTATTTTCCGTTACGCCCGTACGGTGATTGACTTTGGCAAGCCGCGTCATAAACCCGATATCAAGCACCACTTTATCCCCGGGATACAACGTTTTTTCCAAATAGACGTACAGCACGTTTTCATCCTCGCCCATTACTTCCCAACCCTTTGCGCCGTTGACGGAAGAAATCACCATTTCACCATAGCTTTCCCCTGCGTAATACGCCGCGTTTGCCAAAGCCGGCGACACAGGTTTATACAACGCGTCTTTTCGATAAGCATTGGGGTATAACTGAAATTTCAGCACGGATAATTCGCTATCCGTCACGTTTTCAAACGTGACTTTTTCCATGCCCGTCAGCGTAGCGTTTTCCGGCACGTATTCCACCGTAATCTCGTATTTGCTTGCCGTTTTTAACGTATCTTGACACCCGTCGCAACCACCGCAAGAACAAAACAATACCACAAAAATCGCCGTTAAAAATAGGCATATCCAACGTCTTTTCATCTCCGTCCCCCCTTATGCGCATCCAACATACTATATGCGCAAAATAACGGACGTATGCCGCAAAAATACTACCCGAGCGGCATACAACCGCTCGGGCAATCATTTATTTCTCTTCCAACGTAAGATAGGTGGAAGGATCGACGCTGACGTCGTTTTTTACGATTTCAAAATGCAAGTGCGCGCCTTGCTTATATTCCTTACCGCTCGGTTCGGCAACAGTGGCAATCACGTCCCCTTTCTTGACGGTATCCCCAGCCTTTAAGCCTTCGACTTCGCTAATAAAACAGTATACCGACTTCACGCCGTCGCCGTGGTCAATGGTGATTTGCGTACCGACGAGCAAATCGTCTTTGTACACACTTTCCACCACGCCGTCCTCTACGGCAAGCACCTTTGTGCCTACTTCCGCAGAAAAATCCATACCCTTATGTTCGTAATAGCAGTTGAGGGTAACGTTATGATGAAAGCCGTGTTCTTGCGAAACGGAAGCCGATTCCATAGGCGTAATCATACCCTCGGGCAAACCGGATACCTGTTCGTCGTCCGCAGGGGGCGTCGTGTCGCTGGGCTCGTTTTGTTCGTCGTCGGGGGCAGGCTGTTCGTTGTTCACCTGATTGTCGATAACAGGCGTATCATTTCCCGTCACCGCTACCGCCACGATAACAATGGCGGCAAGTACCGCCGCGCAACCAATCGCCGTCCACATATAAAACCGCTTTTCGCCGTTCATCTTCTTTCTCTTCGTCTTTTTTTCCTTCTTTTCCATTTCTTTTTCCTTGTGTTCTTGCATGTTTTTTAGTCCTCCGAAAAACTTTGTATGTAAATGTTTCCCCCTTTTTCCTTTTTTATACACGGTTTTTCAAAATTACAATTTAATACCCACCGAAAATAATAGGATATCCTATCGCGCAACCCTCACTCGACACCGCAATATGCAAATTCACCTTTTGTCCGCCAATGACAACCCCTTCCCCAAACAACGGCGTATAACAATAATGCGAACGCACGCCATCTACCTCTTCTATCCAAAGTACCCTCGCGTTTACTTCTTTCATTACTTTTTGCGCATACGCTTCGCCCTCGCCCTTTATATACACGCTTTCCCCTTGCACGCGTAAAAATTCTAACCCCGACAAATGCGCCTTTTGCAGACTTTGCGAGGACGCGCTATCCAAATAATAAGTACGCTCGCCTGCGTACGCGCTTAGTTTACTTACGTTGCCCACACGCACGAGCGCGAAAATAAACGCGGCAAGTAGCGTTGCTATTATTACTGTAAACGTACGTTTTAACCGATAATAAAGCATAAGAAAACCCCTTCCGTTTTTTCACGGAAGGGATTATTGCCTTGTATTTTGTTTTTTATACGTTTACGATAACGCTACACCAAAGCGTTAACGAAGGATAGAAAGATTTGGGAGTGGCGGCTCGCCGCGATAAGCGGCGTAGATACGAGCAAGACGAGGCGCGCGAGGAAAACCCGAGGGCGCGTACATAAACGTACGTAACCGAGGGTTGCCACAGCGCAACGATGTATTGCGACGTATATACGGCGCTTAGAAATCGGAAAGTTTCTCTCCGCCAAGTAAATGTATATGCAAATGATGCACCGTTTGTCCGCCGTTTTCGCCTTGGTTGATGATAATGCGGTAACCGTCGCCCAAACCGAGTTCGTCCTTAATCTCCGCTATCTTTGTAAAGCAGTATTTCAAAATTTCGCTCTTTTCTTCGTCCATGTCGGTAAGCAACGCAAAATGCGTTTTCGGGATACAAAGATAATGCAACTTCGCTTTCGGTTCGATATCCCTAATCACAATCATTTTATCGTCCTCGTACAATCTCGGCGAGGGAATTGCCCCTGCGATAATTTTACAAAAAATACAGTTTTCCATAACCAAATACTCCTTATATCATTTCGGCGCTTACGCCGTCGTTTTTCAATCCCGTCACACGCACTTTTGTCAACGTTTTATCCGTTTCACCCTCTACGTATACCCGAATATAATTCTCCGCGTACCCCTCTGTCACGCCGTCTATACAGCGTTCGGGCACGATGGTAAGCGTTTTTCCGATAAACCTTTGCAGGTACTTCTCTTTTTGTTTTGCGCCTACCTTTAATAACTTCTCTACACGCTCCTTTTTCAAAGCGCTTGGAAGTTCTTTGTATTTTTTATGGGCGTTCGTCCCCTCTCTTGGCGAATAGGGAAACGCGTGAATTTGCGAAAAGCCTGCCTCTTCGACAATGGAAACGGATTGCAAAAAATCCTCTTCCGTTTCCGTAGGAAAACCTACGATAATGTCCGTCGTAATGGCGGCATTGGGGAAAGTCCCGTAAATCATTTTGCACTTTTCCAAATACTCTTCGCGGGTGTAATGCCGGTTCATGCTCTTTAACACCGTATTCGAACCGCTTTGCAACGACAAATGGAAATGCGGCGCGAAATTGGGCATTTCTTTCAACGTTTGTAAAAAACGCGACGTAATCATGCTCACTTCCATCGAACCCAACCGCAAGCGCGTTTCCGCGTCTTTGAGCGCGGATAATAAATCGGACACATCTCGTCCCTTTTCGTCCACGTACGCCGATAAATCAATACCCGTAAGCACCGTTTCCAGCGCCGTGCCTCTTTTTACCTCTTCCACTACGCTTTCCACAAGCCGTGAACGGCTTCTTCCTCGCAAGTACGGAATAATGCAATACGAACAAAAACGGTTGCAACCGTCTTGAATTTTAACGAAATTTCTCGTCTTTAAGCACTCGGGCAAGGGCATTTCTTCGTAAACGCCGTTTTCAGCACATACCTGCACCCCCGAAAAGCGGTTTTCAAACCCCGATTGTACAATTTCGAGTACGCGGTTTTTTCCCTTTGCGCCTACCACGGCGAATACGCCCTCTTTTTCCAAAAACGACTTCGCGTTTTTCTCCGAAGCGCAACCGCAAACGATCACTTTTGCGTTGGGGTTGAATTTCAACGCGCGCCCTATTGTTTGACGGCTTTTTCGTTCCGCTTCCGCCGTCACGGCGCAGGTATTGATAACGTACAAATCGGCATATTCGAGTTCCCTTGAAACAGTATACCCAAGCCCTTTCAAGCCATGGATAATCGAGCCGCTTTCCACGTCGTTTACCTTACAACCAAGCGTGAATACTACCGCCTTCATTGCCACTCTCCAAGCGCAAACATAACCACCGCCGTAAGCGATACCGCCGCCGTTTCCGCGCGCAAAATACGTTTGCCAAGCGTTACGTGGTTATACCCAAGCGTTTTCGCATTTTCCGCTTCTTCTCTTGAAAAACCGCCCTCGCTACCTACGACGATAGCCGTGCTGCCCTCTATCTTATCGAGTGCAATTTCGCTTTCGCTAGCAAATTCGCACGCGAAAATTTTGTTTTCATAAGCGTTTGCACTTTGCAAAGCCGCTTGCAACGTGTCGTAATATTCTACTATTGGCGCGGTGGCGCGCAGGCATTGTTTCGCCGCTTCTTTGGATACTTTGTTCAAGCGTTCCAGCTTGTTCGCGTTCATATACGCCGAGGAAAATTCCGAGGAAAACACGCCTATTTTCTTTACGCCAAGCTCTACCGCTTTTTGCACGATAAACTCGTTTTTATCCGCATTTTTAAGATAGCCGAATAAGAGGCAAACGTCCGTTTGCGCTTCTCGTCCCCCTACCTCTTCGCGCACCACGTTTAAGAGCATGCGCTTTTTTTCCACCTGCAAAACGATTGCCGTGTATTCCTTGCCGCTGTTGTCCAAAAGAATAACTTCCGCGCCCACGTTTAAGCGGAGCACGTTTTTGGCATGCTCGAACTCTTCCCCCTCTAACGGAGTTATCTCTTCAATTTTATCCACGAAAAAACGTTTTAACGCAGACATATCCTCTCCTTTACGCCTTATGTTTTAACACCAAGGCAAACCACTCGCCTTTTCTCTTTTCCAAAATTACCTGCAACCCAACGTTTTCGTACGCCTGTTTCACCATATCCAAACGGCTTTCGATAATACCGCTTAAAATGAGTACGCCGTCCTTTTTCAAATTCTTAGGCATAGAGGGCGCAAGCAATTTCAACACTTCGCCCGTGATATTCGCCATCACCACGTCCCCTTGAATATCCGTATCATCCAAAAGATTAGAGTGCGCCACCACCGTCTTATCGTCCACGCCGTTGAGTTTCGCGTTATGGAGCGAACTTTCCACGGCAATGGGGTCTATGTCGGTAAGATACGCCTTTTTCGCGCCCAACTTGATTGCCGAAATCCCCAAAATACCGCTGCCGCA
>JAZRRB010000224.1:0-4441 GCA_045650385.1 Candidatus Scatosoma sp.
CCCAGATAGCCCATTCAAGGAATAATATGCAAATGGCAGACCTCAATACCCTTGTAGAGGGTGGCTGGTAGCATAGGGCTTCGCCCGCATATGGAATACCCCGCGTTTTCACGCGGGGATATTTATTCTTACTCTTTATTACAGAAAAATTCGGTGGAATCCGCCGCATTGGGTTTTCTGCCCACGCAGGTATTATCCTCTCTACGGTTGCGAAGCTCAGGCACGGGTGAGGGCGCTACTTGATAGCGATAATCCGCACCGTGACGGCAAATATATTGCTTGATAACGCAATGGGAAGGCACGATATCTACGCGCGGATTGGTGATTTCCTGGAAACGGAAAAAGTCCGCGTCTTTGGGCAAATCTTTAATCTTTTTATACTCTTCCTTTACAGACGTGTATTGCACGATTTCCCCTAAAATTTTCCGCACGTAATCGATATTCTCATGCAAAGAAAGCGGTTTGGGGAATACGGGGTCTTTGATGACTTCCTGCCAATCTTTCTTCTCGTACTTTTGCAAAAGCTGTGCCGCCTTGTGCAAATGTGCAAGTTCGAATTCGAAATTTTGTTCCCAAAACTTTTTCAAGCAAGCGTCCGTTTCCGTTTTGTAGCAAGACCAATATAAATAGCACTCGGTATATTCGTGCCAAAGCAGCATTTCCAGCCACGTGGCGTTGGGATCGATTAGCGATTCGTACTGCGTGACGTGTTCCTCTTCCACAAGCGCGATTTCTTGATACAGCCTACGACCCAAATCCGAGCAAGCAAACGCACTGACGTTCATATAATAATTCATTGTTTGCTGTTCTGCCGCCGTGATAATCATTGTGGAAAGCACCGTTTGCGTATCGGCGGTTTTCGCATTGACATTTCTACGCACGTTATCCATAGGATAGCGGTGATGGGAAATCGTCGGACGGCCGGGCATGATTTCCGTGTATCTTCCAACAAGCCACTCCGCATAAATCCCTTGCTCCATTTCCAGCAAATTTGCATAGCGGTACAAATGGTCGAAATCTTCTAAAAGCGCAAAATCAAGCGCGTTTTTTACATTGCAATCCTGTTCCCGCTTGGCAAGTTCCGCCGTCAAATCTACGGCGAGTTGCTCATAACCAATCGTGTGTTCTAAAACACTCTCGTTTTGCGGTTTTAACAAAAAGATTTTTTGCTGTTGCTGTTTTTCCACCTCACGTGTAAGAGCCAAATCCCGACGCAAATCGTTATTATCGGTATGTCGTGCGAATTGATGAGAAAACCAATTCGCCTCGTATTCCGTACCGTTCATGAGGATTATCCGCGTTTTCGTATACGGGTCTACCTCGCGTTTATTATACGCTTGCGGGTACATTTCTTGCCAGTTTTGCAATGCTTTTTCTATCGGTTGCGCTTTTTCTTCAAACGGATTCATGGGCAATCACTCCTTTTTAATATTCACTATACAAAGTATGCCCCAACACGGTTTTTTGTATACAAGCATGTAAAACGGCGAGCGTTTCTGCCCGCCGTTTGTTGATTTTAGCGTTTATTTTCCGTCTTTACCGCCACCACTGCTATACGTGTAATTGTACGTTGCCCAATCGCTATCGCAATAGCCTGCTTCTTTTCCGCTTTGCGATGCAATCGCTTTCACTTTGATAACGCAACTGCTGGATTGATAGCTCAAATTGTACGAATCCCCCGAGCGTTCTTCGCCATCGTTGATTACGTACACGTATCTTTCCACGTACCCTTCGCTACCTACCGATTGCCACGAAAGCGTCTTATAATTCAAAGCAATCGTAGGCGTAGCCAATTTTACCGCTTCGCTATCCTGCCAAGCCGTCCAATCGCTATCCGACCAGTACCCCTCTCCGTCATTGCACGCAACTTGGAACCGGATTTCCGCGTTTTCGTAAGCGAATTCGAAACGATAACCCGTTTCTTCGCCATACCAATCGAGCGAGCCTATTTCCAACGTTTCTTGCGTGGTTTTATCTCTTGCTTCCCACACCAAATCACCACCGTCGGTAGGACCGTTTGTCTTCACGTAACCGTACGCGCCTTCGATGGTAAGCGTAGGCGTTTCATATTGTTTATACACCTCTACGTCGTAAACCTCGCACCAACCGTCATATTCGCCTTCTTCGTACGTTTTACCGTACATACGGAACTTGACGTCAAATCTATGCACGCCTGCGGAAATCGCAGACAAATCAAGCGTTACGCTTTCGCCTGTAGCATAATCGGGAACGTATTTTTGATACAACGCGAATACGTCCAAATTGCCTGCTTTCGCGTTTTGAATATATTCCGCAATCCAAGCAGCTTCGTCAATCGCGGGTATTACCGCCGTGCCGTCCGTATAGAGTACCTTTCCGTTGGTTTTTATTTCATAAACGTATTGACGGTTTTCACTCGTTTCTTTGCCGTCAGCCCTCTTGTCTCGCTTATTATAAATCGTATAGGTAAATTGTTCGCCGTCAAGCGCTACGTCTTTTAACCCAATCTCGCCGTAATCGTAATTTTCTTCGTTATACAGCGTTACAAACGATTCACCAAAATTGGTGTGGACGTATTCTTCAAAGAAATCGCCCTCGTTTTTCGCGATGTTGGCAACGACTTCTATTTTGTAATGTGCGCCCGTTTCGTTGACGTTTTTCAAAATGACGTAGTACGTGCCGTTTGCATAGAATACGTTTTCCGTATCTTCGCCTGCCCACGTGTATTCGTAATAATATTTACCTTTTACCGCTTCCGCTTCCCAGAAAGCGACGTCTTCGCTTCTGTCGAAGTGGTCCTCCCAAGTGTTTTTCGAGGATTCAAGTTTTTGTATTCTATCATAGATTTCTTTCATTTCGGCGTTAATCGTTTGAATTTCAGGCGCGCCTTCTTCGTAACCGCTAAGCGATTCTCTTAAATCATACCACTCACCCCAAAGCTCGTCAATGAGCGAAGGATTTTCTATCAAAGAAAGCACCTCTTCCGCGATATAGTTTGCCTTATCTTCGTCAAAGAAACGAACGGTAAAGCTATCGACCGCGGCGATATTCGTTCCCTCTCCGTCTAATTGGAAAGAGTAAATGCCGTCGTTAATAAACGCGTAAGCTTCTTCGTCGTGGAAACGAGGATTGTCAAGCCTGCCAACGTATACGTACCGTTCGATATATCTCCCCTCGGGGTATTCGTTATCCTTATAATAAACTTTTACGGTATAACCCGTGCTGTTGTAAATCCCCGACGAGATAACGTCGCTACCGTCGAAATTCTCGTCCGTGTAAACAACTTCGTTATCGCCGTTGAGAATTTCAAGTTTTACATATTCGGCTGTATCGCTTTCAAGCTTGGTATCCACGTTAATCGCGCCGACGTAACCCGTACCCTTGTCGTTTTCCACCGTCGTGCTTTCTATTTGATTAACGGTAAGCACTTCGGGCGTCATTATCCAATCGTTATACAAATAATGCGCGCGCACGCCGTTCCCATCGTGCAAATCGGCGAACAAGTATACGTAAAGCGTATAATAAGAATTTTCCACCAAACCGCTTACGTTTACCGTGTTAAGCCCATTTGTCGCCGCTTGATTTTTCATAATTTCGAAGGTTTGTTCTCCGTCGTATACCGCAACGCCAAGCCAACCGCCACAAGCGGTTGTCAAGTCTTCCGCATCCGACAAGGAGAACGTTGCCGCGTAATTGTTCACCGTAAGCGTTTGACGGGTAAACTCACTTACCTGAGGATTGCTTTGTTGATAGGGAAGCCCTATCGTAACGGTATCGTTCTCGTTCATAAATTCGTCCGTACCATCCGCGTTGATGTACGTATCCGCTATGTATTCGATATCCGTAACGGTATAATCCTTTTCCACGTACGCGCCGCCAGGAATCGTCACCGCTACGTATACGCAGTTATACCTCTCCCCGCCTTTTTCCACAAAGAACGAGGACAGTCCACCACCTACTTGATATTTCGTACCGTTGAGCTTTAACGAAAGTATCGTATGCTGCGCGGGATTGTTCAGCCAAATTTGAATATACACCGTTTCCCCGATACGGCTATAAATATCGTAATCGGATTGCGTGGGATACGTCGTCCCCAACTGATTTTCGCTATTTTCAAAATGTTCTTTTAACGCCGTATTGAAATCACGATATTCTCTTCCACCGTACATAGAAGACATCAAAAGCGGCATAGTCGCAACTTGCAAAGGTACTCCATCCGTCGAAGAGGGTTCGTACTTGGAAGCAAATATCCCCAAATACATAGGCTCTTCTGCGGTATCGCCGGGGTTATCGTCAGGATTTTCAGGCGTAGTCGTTCCACCGCCCTGCGTGTTATCGCCAGGATTTTCAGGCGTGGTTGTTCCACCACCTTGCGTATTGTCATCCGTGTTACCGCCGCCAGGTTGTTCCGTATTGGGAGTGTCGTCCACATTATCACCACTGCTAAGTCGGATCGTAGCCA
>JAZRRB010000225.1:0-7479 GCA_045650385.1 Candidatus Scatosoma sp.
TCTAACATAACAATAAAATGAAAAACGGCTTTTCGTTCGTGAAAAACCGTTTTTTTAATACGTTTAGATGTTTGCGTTAGATTATTAAATGTTTGCGTTGCATTAAAGGAAGGTAATATCGCTCCACATCATATTGGCAAGGGTGTTTGCCGAACCTTCAAAGGGGCGCATGGCTACGCAATGGGCAAGTGTTTCTTTCGAGGGGTACTGCGCGAAGAGTTGACGTTTCAACTGTTCCGCAGGGGCGGAGAGGATATGCCCTTCGCCGAAGAAATAACTCAAATCGTAGTCAACCGCCGTTTCGTCGTCTTCTTCCGCCGAATAGTATTCTTCTACGTAGTTTTGGTAGATATATTCGTAATATTCGTCCGTTTCATCCGTCGGGCCTGCGATACAGCTTGTATAGCCGATGTATTCCATATTGGCAACGGCGTTGTCGGGGCGGGAGAGGAAGTTGATAAACATTGTTGCCGCTTCCACGTCTTTGCAGTTCTTGGTGAGTGTCCAGCCGTCAAACCAAAGATTGCTTACCGATTCGGGTATGGCGTAATTCAATGCAACCGGGTTTTCGACAGGGTTTTCCTCGTCCGCGCCTTCTGCGTAGTCCATAACGTATACGCCGTCGCCGCTCCATTGATAATTTACGGTAATTTTCCCTGCAATCGTGTCGTTTTTACCCTCGTCCGTTTCAAAACCATACAAATTATCGGTAATCGACATCAATACCGATTTTACGGCGTTCATCGTATCCTCGTCCGTGTCGTTCATAATTTTTGTGAGTTGTGCTTGGTATTCCGCGAGGGTGATTGCTCCGTTTTCGTATTGTGCTTTTAAGGTAAGCAATTCTTCTTCGTAATACATGGCAAGCCCGACGAAATAGGTGTCGCGGATATTGTTTTTTGCGGTAATTTTATGCGCGTATTTGGGGTTTGTGAATATCGACCAGCTTTTTACGTCGTTTTCGTTGACGAGTTCGGGATTATACACAAAACCCGTTGTGCCCCACATATATCCTGCGGCGTATTCTTCCCAAGAAGCGGATTTCTCCTCGTCGATAAAGTTGGTGGAGAAGGTTTCTTGGATATAGGGGGAAACGTATTTTACGTAGTAATTCGTTTCAATCGAGGTATCGAAGAAGGATTTTGGTAATTTTTGGATATATCCTTCTTTGGCAAGCTTCATAATCATGTATTCGGAAGGGCAAACAAGATCGAAGCTATCGCCCATTTTCATCATGGTATAAAGCGTTTCGTTATCGCTTGCGGTGCAATATTCCACACGGATTTCTTTGCCCGTTTGCTCTTTGTACCACTCTTCAAAAGCGTGAATCATTTCGCTGTCTTCGTCGCCGCCGTCAATATATTCCGCCCAGTTGGCAATTTTGAGTACGGGACGGTTATCGCGTGTAAAGATAACGGCTACGGTGGCGGAGGCGGCAATAGCGGCGGCAACGCCGATGGCAATGTATTTTTTCGCTGTCATTGTCTTTTCCCTGCCTTTTTATGCGCGCGGATATTCATGACGATGACGGCAACGACGATAATCAAGAAAATAATCGCCGTGAAAGCCCAATAAGAGGACTTAATCGTATTCGTCGTGCTGCCTTTGGAAAGGCTATAAATATGCGTGCTGATTGTATCAAACGTGTTGGGTTTTGTGTATTCCGCGATGACGTAATCGTCCAAAGAAAGCGTCATGGCGAGCAAAAATCCGGAGATAATGCCCGGTAAAATTTGCGGGATAATAACGGAAAACAATGCTTTTGCCGGCGTTGCGCCCAAATCAAGCGCCGCTTCGTATAAATTATTATCCATTTGTTTGAGTTTGGGGATAATCGAAAGCACGACAAAAGGGGTACAAAGTACCATTTGTCCTACGACAAGAGGGACGTACGTGGACTTTGGTAAACCGATTGCCACCACAAGAAACGCAAAGGAGATTGCCGTTACAACTTCTGCGTTGATAACGGGGATTTGGTTGATACTGCTAAGCGTTTTTGCGGCACGTTTTTTCGAATAGAATATGCCGATAGCACCCACCGTTCCAAGCGCGGTAGAAAGCGCCGCTACAACCACTGCAAGCGCAATCGTTTGCAAAACGATAGGCAAGGGTTGATTGTTCATGTCAAAGAAATATTGATAGTGTTCGAGGCTGAAACCGTTCCAACTGCTGATTGTTTCCGAAGCGTTAAAGCTGTATACGGTCAATAGTAAAATAGGTGCGTAAATAAAGAGGATAATCAGCCCTACGAATAACCATTTTAAGCAAGTTTTTACTTTTACCATAACGAAGTACCTCGCGTATTCGTTTCCGATTGCGTATCAAAGCCGCCCGTTGCCCAAGTAATGACGAACATTAAAGTCAAAAGTATCAGCGCGGTAACCGAACCGATATTCCACAAATCGTTCTTAAAGCATTCGTCAATGAATGAGCCGATGATTTTGGTGTGGTTAAACGTCATGTAATTGGACACGACGTAGTTGGTCATTGAGGGGAGGAATACCATGGAAACGCCGCTCATAATCCCTGCTTTGGAGAGGGGAAGCGTCACTTTCAAAAAGGCTTTTGCGGGCGTTGCGCCAAGGTCTTTTGCCGCCTCTAAATAACTCTTGTCAATCTTGATAATCGTCGTATAGATAGGCATAATCATAAAGGGGAGGAAATCGTACACCATACCTAAAATGGTGTTGAAGATATTCCAACCTGGTTTGTTGTAGATGCCAATCCACTCTAACAGCTCTTTTAACGCGTTGATACGGAGTACGAAATTTACCCACATAGGAACGATGAATAAGAGCAATAATCCAAACTTATTTTTCAGTTTGCAGTTTGCAATAATATATGCAACGGGGTAGGCGATGAGAAGGCAAACAAGCGTGCTTGTCAAAGAGATGAATAAACTTTGTACAATCGTCTTAAAGCGCGCCGTTTGGAAAAAGTTGTCGCCGCCACTACCGCTGAAAAAGATTTTGATGTTTTCAAAGGTGAACGAACCGTTTGCGTCAGTAAAGGCATAATATAAAATAATAAATAGAGGAACAACCACGAAAAACCCTAAAAACAAACCGTAGGGTATCGCCAACATTTTCCTCGAAAAACGGGGGCGAAATTTGGTTTTTGTCATTATTTTTTGCCCTCCGCTACTTTCAACGAAAGTTTGATTTTTTCAGGTGGAATTATCAAACTTACAAGGTCGTTTTCGTTCCACAAATCTTCGCAGGCAAGTACGTAATCTTCCTCGTTTTCCGTACGGACAATATAGCGGTAATACTCACTCTTATAAATAAGGGAAATGATATTGCCGCGCGCGCCGCCTTCGTCGAGGTTGTCGCTCATGGTGATGTCGTGCAAGCCCACTTCTACGTTCACTTCCGTATCCGTCAAATCGAGTTTCTCGCCCTTAACGGTAATAAGGTAACCCTCTTCGTCCAAATGACTGCCAGGATAGAGTTGCGTAACGTCGCACTCAAATTCGCCGTCGCCGAATTCGACGGTGTTCCGCTTTGTGATAACACCGCTAAAACGGTTGACGCGGAATACCTTTTTCATGACGTGAATACCGTCGGGTTTAACGGATAAGCTGACTTGTGAACCAAGGGCAGGGGCGTCCGTGCTTTGAATTTCAATTTCATATCTGCCGCATTGTACGAGGATTTGATAGTGCATACCTTTGAAGACGACAGAGGTAACCTTGCCTTTCAAGGGTGCGGCGTCGGGCGGAAGAATTTCCACGTCTTCGGGGCGTACGACAACGTCCACGGGTTCGTCTTTTTCAAAACCGCCGTCCAAACAAGTAAACGATTTACCGCAAAACCGTACTTGTCCGTCTTTTGGCATAACCCCCGAGAAGATGTTGCTCTCGCCGATAAAGTCCGCAACGAAGGTGTTTTTCGGTTCGTTATAAATCATTTCAGGTGTGCCGATTTGTTGGATAGCGCCGTCTGCCATTACGACGATGGTGTCCGACATGGTAAGCGCTTCTTCTTGATCGTGCGTAACGTAAATAAAGGTAATGCCAAGCTTTTTATGCATGGCTTTCAATTCTAATTGCATTTCCTTGCGCATTTTCAAATCGAGTGCGCCAAGCGGTTCGTCGAGGAGCAAAATTTCCGGCTCGTTGACGATTGCGCGCGCGATAGCGATACGTTGTTGTTGACCGCCCGAAAGGGTAGCAATGCTACGTTTTTCAAAACCGCTTAAATCGACGATTTCCAAGGCTTTCTTCACTTTTTCCGCAATGACGTCTTTGGGGATTTTTTCCAAGCGAATTTTTTCTTTGCCCTTTTTAAGGTACGTCGTTTCAATACGTTTTTGCTTTAACCCAAAAGCAACGTTCTCGAAAACGTTGAGGTGGGGGAAGAGTGCGTATTTTTGAAATACGGTATTGACGGGACGCTTGTTGGGAGGAAGATTGCTGATGTCCTCGCCGTTGAGCAAAATTTGTCCGCTCGTGGGCATATCGAACCCTGCAATCATACGCAAGGTGGTCGTTTTACCGCAACCGCTCGGCCCGAGAAAGGTGACGAATTCGCCTTTTCGAACGTATAAATTCATATTCTCCACAACGGTTACGCCGTCGAATTGCTTGCATACGTCTATAAGTTCGATAATTTTATGCTCGTTTTGTTTGTTTTCCATAATCGTTTCTCCCAAAAGAAATCATTTGTATTGATAAATTATTAAAAATTCGGCGGGGTGGATACCCAGAGGAATTTTGCCTTGTTTTTGCCTTTGTTAAGGATAGAGTGCGGTTTGCTTGCCGCATAATAAAACGCTTCGCCCTTTTTGCAAGTGTGCCGCTTATTCCCTAATACGATAGCGATTTTGCCTTCGAGTACGTAACCGAATTCCTCGCCCTCGTGAGGGATATCGCCTGCGGTGGAAACGCCTTCGGCAAGTTCTACCAAAACGGGTTCCATCATATTCTTTTGTGCGTTGGGGATAAGCCAATTCCATTTTACGCCGTCGGAATCCTTTTCAAAGAATTCCTCTTTGGAAAAGACTACTTTTTCTTCCTCTTCTTCTCGGAAAAACTCTGAAAGATTGCTTCCCAATGCGGATAAAATATCTGTCAAGGTGGCGATAGAGGGGCTGTTTAGGTCGTTTTCCAGTTGCGAGATATAGCCCTTGGTTAGCTCGCATCTGTCGGCAAGTTCTTCTTGGGTTAAACCAAGCTGATTGCGCATTTGTTTGATTTTTCCGCCTAAGTTCATAGCGATTCTCCCAAAATACGGTTTTTCGGGGTTAAAGTTTAGTAATTGTAAACTTTTGCCTTTGTAAAAGTGTTTCCGAAAAAGAGTTTGTTAATAATAAACGCAAAGTTTAGTGAAAATAAACTTTCACGAGCATTATTATAAAATATGGACGCGCGTATGTCAAACGTTTGAAAGGCTATTTAATAATATTTTTTACCAAAAGAAAAAGATTTTTTCATGAATAATAAAAAATCGCCCAAAGGCTGGGCGAGGTGGGGGAGAAAGGTGGAATTCTCAAACACGAAAAAGAGGTCTACCCGAGGGTAGACCTTCATATAATAATATGATTTTCGATTTCGATTAGTTCAAAGCAGCAAGTTTTTTAGCAAGCTTTGCCTTTCTGTTGTTTGCGTTGTTCTTATGGATAACGCCCTTGGTAACCGCGGAGTCGATTGCGGAAACGGTTTCAGGGTAAAGCTTCGTTGCTTCTTCCTTGTTTCCTGCGTTTACGGCTTCGAGGAATTTCTTAACTTGCGTTTTCAAAGCGGACTTGATTGCTTTGTTTTGCATCGTCTTTTTTTCGATAACCAAAACTCTTTTCTTTGCGGATTTAATATTAGGCATAAGTAATTCTCCTTGTATTTCCGATATTTTTTCTTGCACCAATTCAATTGCGTAGATTATTTTAGCATAATTTCACGGGAAAGTAAACTGTTTTTAGGGTGAAAAAACGGGAAAAACGCTAAAAAATAAAAAAAATTTCATTGCGGAGTGTAAAAAATGCAAATTCCTTCTGGCGGCGTAGCTTTTTTCGATAGCGGTATCGGCGGATTGACTGTTTTTGCAGAGTGTAGGAAACGAATAAAAAAGCCTGATTTTTACTATTACGGAGACAATCTGCGCGCACCGTACGGCAATTTGCCGTTCGAACGCATTTATACTTACGTAGACGAGGCGTTTCAAACGTTTTCAAGTTTGAATGTAAAAGCGGCGGTGATAGCCTGCAATACGGCAACGGCGGTTTGCATAGAACGGTTGCGTAAAAAATACCCGTTTCCAATTCTCGGGGCTGAACCTGCGATATTGCCGGCGGCAAGACAGGGGGGAAAGGTTTTGATTTTGTCCACCTGCGCTACGGCAAAAAGCGAACGTTTTCTGTGTTTATGCGAAAAGGCGAAAAAGGAGTTCCCTGACGTCGAATTTGTCGTTGCGCCTTGTTCAAATTTGGCGCAGGCAATAGAGAAAAACGTCTTGGATACGTCCTTTTCCTATCACTCGTTTTTACCGAGGGAAACGCCGTCTGCCGTCGTGCTGGGTTGTACCCATTATATCTATATAAAAAATCAAATTCAGTCCTTTTACAATTGCCCCGTTTTTGATGGCAACGAGGGGATTGCCAATCGCCTTTTTTCTATCCTTTCCAAAGGCGAAAAACCAACGTTTGACGAAAAAAGTAGGGACGAACAACCACTCGTGACTACCGGGCAACCACCTGAAAACTGCTTCCTTGGAGAGGAAAAAATGCGAAATTTGCTCGTTTTCAAACAAATGTTCGTAAAATAAAGAGATTGTGTGGTTAAAAATCCCAAAAATTTCAAAAAAATTGGAAAAATTTTGGTCAAAAGTGTTGACAAGTGGTTAAAAGTGGGTGTATAATAATATCACGCACATATTTTACGCGTCAGACTTGGAAAGGAGGTAATACGAAAAATGTTCAAAGGCGTATTCGAACATCAGTTAGACGACAAAAACAGATTGCGTATTCCCTCGAAATTCAAAAAGGAATTGACGGGGGAACACGGCGAAAAGACGTACAGTTTTTTCCGCGGTATGAACCGTTGTATTTGCGTAATGAGCGACGATTTGCTCGACGATACGATTAGCAGTTTGTCGGAAGAGGGCATTTCGGAATCAAGCGAGGCTTCGACGTTGTTCTTCGGGAATATCTTTTCCGCGGAAGAGGACGGACAAGGTAGGGTAACGCTTCCTTCCGCGCTCAAAAAGATGGCAGGGATCCAAAAGAACGTCGTCACCTTGGGTAGAGGCAAACGTTTGGAAATTTGGGCTGCTGAAAAGTATTACGAATATATCGAGGGCGTTGATTACGACGCTGAATTGAAGAAGTTGGGGATTTAACGATGTTAGAGTTTTCGCACAAACCCGTTATGCTGGAAGAATGTATGCAAGGTCTGTCTTTAAAAGACGGAGGCGTATGGTTTGACGGCACGATAGGCGGGGGCGGACATTCTTATGAGATTTTAAACCGAACCTCGCCCAGTGGAAA
>JAZRRB010000226.1:0-2062 GCA_045650385.1 Candidatus Scatosoma sp.
TTGCAGGTGAAAACGGTGAGTCATTATTCTTGCCGGGGCAAATCTTGGTAAACTCTGACGAGGTTTACCGCAAAACAGTCGGCGGAAAATTACCTTTCGTCGAAATCCTTGAAAAAATAGAATTAAAAAGCACGGCTAAAACCGTGTAAAAGGGGAAAACAAAATGAAAATTAAATCAAGAAATTTATTGATAGTTTTCTTAATGGCGTTGGCAATGCTTTTTAGCGTGTTCGCAATTACACCGCTAACTGCAAATGCTGCAAGTAGCGTAAGAGTTGACTTTTGTTTGACAAATGGCGCGTTAGAAAATGACGTGTTCTTTGAAAACGATTCGAGCAAATATTTCTTAACGCAAAATACGAAAAATGACGGCAAACTTACCTATCTTGAAGAATTGTATCGTACCGACGACCTTGATTTAGAGTTTGACGGTTGGTACACCGATAAAGGCGAGAAGGTTACTCTGGAAACGGTATTTACTGAATATACAATTCTTTATGACCGTTGGAAAGAAACTACACTTACCGACGAAGATATTATTTCCACTTTGGAAATAAATACCCCTTTGTTAGAAGTAGGTAAACTTGCAGGAACTTACGATACAAATAGTATAACTTTGACGGATAATAGGCTTTCCGTTCAAAACGTTTCCGTTTACGAAGGCTTAAACGCTTATAGAACGAATAAGTTGGAAGATAGCGACGTTTTAGAAGCGGGCAAATCGTACTCGTTGTGAGTAGAATTGCATACGAAAAACGGCGAACTTATTGACGACCAACTGATGAGCCATTCTACTGCTACTTACGGCTTGGTTGCAAATATGGTATATTCGCACGATAATAGCGGTATATTTACAACACAATGGACGAATAGAGAAAACAAAATTCAAGTGATAATCAACTACGATTTTGAAAATTATTACTTTACGTACGATTTGGAAGATAAAGTAGTAGAAAACGGACAATCTCCGCAGTATACGGTTTACGTTAGCAATAATTCGAACGTTCAAGGTATGGAATTGTTTGTTAAAAACGTAAACGATACTTGGGCAAGTCTTGGCGCGGTTACAGGACAATTTAATATACCTGCAAACAGCAATATTGTAAAACAATACCGTGTGGAAGTTACCTATCAAAACGGATTTGTTATTAGTAGTAATACGTTCAAAGTAGATTGGTATGATCCTAATGCGCCTAAATTTATTACGCAACCGACGGACTATGACGTAGCGTATGGCACGAACGTCCTTGTTACTTGGGCTTTGAACTGCGACGTATCGGCTATTTATCTTGAAAAATTTAATGGGGAAACGTATTCACAATATCAAAATGCAACGCCTACGGGAGCAAACGTAGATGCTTTTGCGGAAAGTGGCACCTACACGTTTAGAGTTCACGCAATTAAAGGCGGCGGCGATATTTATTCCGAAAAATTCACGATTACTTGGCGTGAAGCATTTGAGTTTACTACGCAACCACAAAGTATAACGGTTGCTACCGGCGAATCAGCCGTTGTCACTTGGGAAACTAATTTGCTTCAAACAGATTTACAAACATTAGGAGCTTTCCAATTACAAACAGATACCGGTAGTGGTTGGCACCGTTCTGCAAACTTGGCAGAAAATGCCACGAGTTATAATTTTGGTGTAAGTGATTATGCTTATTCTCAAAAGTATAGGCTTATGGCAAACTATGACGGTACGCTTTATTACAGCGACGAGTTTACTATTGAATATATCGCAGGCGAATTTACAAAACAACCCGATAGCGAAATAAATGCTATTGTCGGCAAAGATTGTCTTGTAGAGTGGGAGTTTAATCTCAACGCTGCCTATTACGATATTCTCTGGTATGACGGGGAAGGGTTTGACCAATACGATAGGGTATATCAACCCGAACACGCGTTCAATGAAAATAGCGTAGGCAGAATACAATTTTTGATTGAAGCTTACAATGAAAACCACGTTAAAATCGGTCAATCGGAATTATTTGATATAATTTGGTCGGAACAGCAAATCGTTTATCTCGTTTCCTTTAACGCAAACGGCGGTACGGGCACTATG
>JAZRRB010000227.1:0-3727 GCA_045650385.1 Candidatus Scatosoma sp.
ATCGTAGAAAGAGCAAAAGATATCAAGATTTAAACGGTGAGTGGAGCGTTCAAGAATATAAATCAATTTTAGATGTTGAAGACGATTTCTACATAAATGAGCCCAAAGATAAGATAGAAGTGCCTTCGTGCTTACAAATACACGGGTACGACCAAATGCAATATACAAATATCTTTTATCCTTTTGCCGATAATCCGCCTTATACGCCGAATATGAACCCTACTTATCATTATTCCCGTCGTTTTACCGTGCGCTTGGACGGTATGAAACGTCATTTATGTTTTGAAGGCGTTGATTCGTGTTTTTACCTTTACATCAACAATCGGTTCGTAGGATTTTCGCAGATTGCACACCGTTTGAGTGAATTTGATATTACCGATTATCTTGTGGAAGGGGAAAACAAGATAGACGTACTTGTGTTGAAATGGTGTATGGGTTCATATCTTGAAGACCAAGACAAATTCCGTTATACGGGTATTTTTCGCGACGTATACGTGCTTTCCCGTCCGCAAAAGCACGTTGTGGATTATTTTATTGATACGAAATTGGACGGAACGGTAGGTTTTACCTTAGAACAGGGTGCGTCGGCGGCGGTTACTTTTAACGGGCAAACCAAAGAAGCGAAAGAAGGTCAACGTATCGAATTTAAGGTTTCTAATCCAAAACTTTGGAGTGCAGAAAACCCTTATTTGTACGATATGCTTATTGCATCGGAAGGGGAATATATTGGAGAAAAAGTTGGGATTCGTACAAGCGAAATAGTAGACGGAATTTATCTTTTTAACGGTAAGAAGATAAAGATTCGTGGTGTTAATCGTCACGACGGAAATGCCTATAAAGGGGCAACCGTTTCGCTGGACGATATATTAAACGATTTGACGTTAATGAAAAAATTGAACGTTAACGCGATTCGTACTTCACATTACCCTAACTGTCCTGAATTTTATCAACTTTGCGATAAAATGGGATTTTACGTTATGGCAGAATCGGATTTGGAATGCCACGGGGTTGCGCTCAATACACCGTTGTATGCAGGATACGGAAACGATTACGAAAGATTGGGAAGCGACCCATTGTTTACTGAGTCTATGATTGAGCGACAAAAATGCAACGTTCTTCGCGACAAGAATAGACCTTGTATCGCTTTTTGGAGTTTAGGAAACGAGGCGGGATACGGTACGAATTTCGACCTTGCTTCTCAATGGATAAAAGACTACGATAAGTCCCGTCCTATTCATTACGAACACGCAAGATATGTAGATAAGAGCATTGATAACGGCGACGCGTATTATGCGACGAAAGTGGACGTTGTAAGCTGTATGTATCCTACGTTAGAATGGATTGACGAAACGCTCAACGACCCGAGAGAAACGCGTCCTTTAATCCTTTGCGAATATTGCCACGCAATGGGTAATGGACCTGGGGATTTCAAGGCTTATTGGGACCTTATAGAAGGGAACGACAGATTTATTGGCGGTTTTGTTTGGGAATGGGCAGACCACGGTATTTGGAAAGAAGGAAAGGGCTTTTTATACGGTGGTGACCACGGAGAAACAATGCACGATAAAAATTTCTGTATGGACGGTATTATAACGTCAGATAGAAAAATTACGCAAAAATCAATGGAAATGAAAAAAGCGTACGAACCAGTTTCATTTGCTTTGGAAAACGGAAAATTAACGTTAACATCTCGTTTGCATTTTGAAAATATTTGCGGAACTTTAACGATAACGTATAAAGAGCAAGGGAAAGTATTCGGTGTCGAGAAACACAAAGTAAGTGTTCAACCGTATGCTACGCTTTCGTTTGGCGTTCAAAAGGCACACGTCATAATTGCATCGCTGACAATCAACGAAGACTACGGCGTTTTAGAAAAAGGACACGAGTTGGCTCGTGCAGGCTGGACCGAGGAAGGGAAAGCATTATGCAAGGGTATGTGCGAAACGGAAGTTTTTTATACGCAAACCAATCGATATATCACTGTACAAGCGGGCGAAACGTCTTTTCAGTTGGATAAAGCCACCGCTTCTCTTGTATCCATAGATAAAAACGGTGAATTGTTGAAAACGCCTATGAGCCTTTCAATTTGGCGCGCGCCGACGGATAACGATATGTATGCGTTGAAACGTTGGGAGGAGGCTCGTTACTATGAAGCGTCGAGCGAAGTTCGAAAGGTAGAGATACAAGGGGACAGCGTTGTTTTTGAAGGATATATGGCAACTTCGCGTTTTATTCCTTGCGTTTATTTTACGCTTGTTTATAAATTCGGGAAAGACGCGGTTTCCGTATCTATCGATTATCATTGTGAAAAACACGTTGGGTGCTTGCCACGTATTGGTTTTGAAACTTCCTTGGATAAGAGCTTTGAAAACGTTCGTTATTATGGTTACGGTCCTTATGAGAGCTATATAGACCGCCGAATTTCTTGTATTAAAGACGTATATACGGATACGGTATCCAATATGGAAGTGGACTATGTTAAACCGCAGGAAAACGGAAGTCATTACGGAACGGAGTGGATAGAGATTGACGACGGAAAAACGCAAATAAGGATAGAAGGAGAAATTTCTTTTTCGACATTACCGCACGGGACGAAAGAGTACTGCTCGGTGGGACACAATTGGGAGTTGCCGAAACGTCACTCAACGCATCTTTGTATTGACTATTTTATGACGGGTATCGGTTCTAATTCTTGCGGTCCTGCGTTAAATCCTAAATATTATACGCCAATGGAAGGCAAAGGACGTTTTACCATTATCATTAAATAATTCAGCTAAAATGTAAAAAAACATAGTTATAATTACAATGGTTTTAATAAATAAGAGAATAATTCGATAGTACAAAATGCAAACAAGGTCGGGGCGTTTTGATATTGAACGCCGAAAAAAATTATGATAAAATAAAATAAAGATATTTTATATTTGGAGGAATATAATATGGGCAAATTTAATAAATCTTGGAAACGAATCGCTATGCTTTGTATGGCGACGATTAGTCTTTTTTCCACGTTCACTTTTGTTGGTTGTGGTGGTGAGACAGGTGATGGCGATGGTAATAATAACACGGGTACTGGTGATGTTTACGAAGAAGAAGAGATTAACACCAATAAATCGCAACTCTACATTTCCAACTATAATGGTGGCGGCGGCACGCAGTGGTTGTATAACATTAAAGAGCGTTTTGAAGAGGACTACAAGGATGTTTGCTTTGAGCCCGGGACAGATAAGAAAGGCGTACAGCTTATTATTTCGCCCAATACGAACAGTGCTACGTCGATGACGACGTCGTTTGCAACCGCAACCGATGACGTGTTTTTCTTGGAAGACCTTCCTTATTACGATTGGGTAAAGAGAGGATATTTTGCTGACATTAGCGATATTTATGATGAACCTGCAACGGAAGGGGAAGAAAAGCTTGAAGATAAATTGACGAAAGAGCAAAAAGAAAATCTTACCGTTATCGATGGAAAATATTATGCTTTGCCTCACTATGAAACGTTTAGAGGTATCTCTTACGACGTGGATTTATTTGAGAAAAAGAATTTGTACATAAACAAATCGCATAGCGGGTTTGTAACGTCTAAATCACAACCTCGCTCGAACGGTCCTGATAATAAAACGGGCGTGATTAACGGTGTGGATTATTCACTTGACGACGGTTTGCCTGCTACCTATGAAGAATTCTTTAAGTTAATGGACCAAATGGTAAAGAAAAATGTAACGCCCTT
>JAZRRB010000228.1:0-7546 GCA_045650385.1 Candidatus Scatosoma sp.
CCGACTTTGGCGGAGCAAACGGCGATTCGTTGGTATTCAGTTTTATATAACGCATATCCTTGGGTTGTTCCCCAGGCACGTACGGCGCAAGCGCCGCATATTTTTCACTGAAAAAACGACTCATTATTTTTCTTCCTCAAAACGTATTGTCGCACTCTTTGCGTGTGCTTGCAAGCCTTCTCTATTGGCAAACACAGCGATTTTATCCGCAACGTCTTTGAGCGCTTCTTTTGTGTAATAAGTAAATTGTGATTTCTTCACGAAATCGTCTACGGAAAGCGGCGAAGAAAAGCGCGCCGTTCCGCTGGTAGGTAGCGTATGGTTAGGCCCTGCAAAATAATCGCCCAACGCCTCTGGACAATATTTGCCCATAAAAATCGAGCCTGCGTGCTGTACTTTATCCAAATAATCGAACGGATTATCCACACAAAGTTCTAAATGTTCGGGTGCAATTTCGTTAGCAATATCTATCGCGGCAAGCAAATTTTCCGCCACGATAATTTTCCCGTTATCGTCAATCGATTTTCTCGCGATTTCACTACGCAAAAGCGTGGGGATTTGTTCTTCCAAAGCTTTGGAAACCGCCTTAGCAAAATCCATACTATCCGTAACAAGCACCGCGCTTGCCATCTTATCATGTTCCGCTTGCGAAAGCAAATCCGCCGCGATATCTTTCGCATTGTTGGTATTATCCGCAACCACCAAAATCTCACTCGGCCCTGCAATCATATCAATGGACACCGTGCCAAATACCTGCTTTTTCGCCTCGGCAACGAACGCATTGCCAGGCCCAACGATTTTATCCACTTTGGGTACGCTCTCCGTACCGTATGCAAGCGCCGCTACCGCCTGCGCACCACCGATTTTAAAAATTCTATCTACGCCCGCAACTTTTGCCGCCGTCAAAATATCGGGATTGATTTTTCCCGTTTTGGTGGGCGTAACAATAACGATTTCCTTACAACCGGCAATCTTGGCAGGAATTGCATCCATCAGCACAGTAGACGGATACGCCGCCGTACCGCCGGGCACGTATAACCCAACCTTTTCAATCGGCGTAATCTTTTGTCCGATAACGACGCCGTTTGCCTTTTCTATCTTAAACCCGTCGCGCACCTGTTTTTGGTGAAACGCACGGATATTGGCAGCCGCTTCTTCCAAAATCGCCACGAACGCTTTGTCGGCGTTGGCGTACGCCTCGTCGATTTCCGACTTGGAAACTTCCAATTTTTCCAAAACGACGCCGTCGAATTTTTCCGCATAGGCTTTTAACGCTTTATCGCCGTTATTTTTTACGTCCGTCAAAATATCCGCAACAATGCCCTCTACGTTCACCGTAGGGGTAACTCTTGCAAAAATCTCTTCGGGCGCTACTTCGCCGTATTTGTAAATCTTAATCATATTATTACCTGTCAATCGATCAGTTTGCCTACTTCTTCCGCCAAACGTTCGATTTCTTTCGTCTTAAATTTGAAACTTGCTTTATTGGCAATCAATCTTGCGCTAATCGGGAATACTTTCTCAACCACTTCCAAATCGTTTTCTTTGAGTGTCGTACCCGTTTCCACAATATCCACGATTACATCGGACAGCCCTAATATGGGCGCAAGCTCTATCGAACCGTTCAATTTAATAACGTCGATATCTCTACCTTTTTTTGCATAGAACGCTTTTGCGCAACGCACGAATTTCGTCGCCACTTTGAGCGTCGTTTCTCCGTCGTCGTGAAAACCTTTTTTCGCCGCAACTGCCATAGAGCAAACGCCCGTCTTCAAATCGAGCAGTTCGTATACGTCGGGCGCATATTCGGTTAAAATATCCTTACCGCATACGCCTATATCCGCCGCACCGCGTTCTACGTAAATGGATACGTCAGAAGGTTTTACCCAAAAATAACGAACACCTTTTTCAGGGTTTTCAAAAATCAGTTTGCGGTTATTTTCTTTGATAGACGGACACTCGTACCCAGCCTTTTCAAACGTGGCGTATACTTTTTCACCCAATCTACCTTTGGGAAGCGCGATATTTATCATACGTTTTCTCCCCCTTTCCGCAAATCGGTTGTTTCCTTATAACGAACTTTATCCGCCGACTTTCTAACGTTGACGCTCTTGCCTTCGTTCGTCAATTTCAACACCGCATTGCTAAGTTCTTTTACGTCCGTTTTATCATCGTATAAAACAAGCACGTCGACATCGTACGCAGGTTTTTGTTTTTTGAACCCTTGCAGTAAATCGAGGTATACGGCGAAACCGATTGCCCCCGATTTTCTATGCATACGCGCCATCAGTTTATCGTATTGTCCACCCGAAAGCACGCCTTCGCATACGCCGTCCACAAAGCCTTTGAATACGATACCGTTATAATATTTCATATCGTTTACAACGGAAAAATCCAAACGGATTTTGTCCCCAAAACCGCACGTTTCCAAAAGCGCACAAACCGTTTTTAACTGCGCAAACGCTTCTTTTGCCTTCTCGCTTACGCAAAGCGGTTCAAGAACGTTCAACGTATTTTTTATATTCCCATACGTGCGCACAATCGACAAAAGGTTATTTTTCTTTTCTTCGTCCACGCCGTACTTTTCGCAAAGCGCCGCCGTTTCGTGCAAGTTCTTTTCCGCAAGTAAATGCATTACTTCGCGGTTGAACGAATTACCGCAATCGATATCTTCCAGCGTTGCGGATAATATCCCCAAATGCGAAATATCCAATACAAAATCGGAAGAAATCGTTTCCAAGCTTTTTGCCGCAAGAAGTAACGTTTCGAATACTTCGTATACGCCGATATCGCCGATACACTCTAACCCCACTTGAGGAATTTCCTTGAACTGTTTCGTTTCCCCCGAAATTCTGTACACATTTTCGTGATAATACACTTTTTGTTTGCCGTTATCATCACTGCTGTTTTTGATAATCGACAGCGTAACGTCCGGCTTTAACGCGAGCAATTTCCCGTCCGTGTCGTTAAACGTAATAACACCGTCACCCACAAGGAAATCCTTGTTCGCTACGTACAAATCGTACGCCTCGAATTTGCTCATTTTATACGGCAAATATCCGTATTGACGATACAAAGAGCGCAAAGCGTATGCAATGCGTTCCTCTTCCTTCAAAATCGTTTCGGACATTGTCTTTTCTCCTTTATGCTCAAATCTTATGAATAAATATGCCGCTTCTAAGCTTCGGTTCGAACCACGTGGACTTAGGCGGCATAATCTCGCCTGCGTCCGCCACTGCAATCAGTTCGTCCAGCGTCGTAGGATACATCGCAATTGCCGCCGCCATATCCTCTTTGCAACGCTTTTCCAAATATTGCAACCCACGGATACCGCCAACAAAATCAATGCGTTTATCCGTACGAGGGTCGTCTATACCAAGTACCGCGGAAAGCAGTTCCTTTTGTAAAATTGCACAGTCAAGTCTTTCCGACGGCTTTTCCGCGCCACAAATCTCTTCCTTGAATTCCACGCAGTACCAGTTACCACCGACGTATAACCCAACCTCATGCGTCTTTTGCGGACGGTACGCACCCTCGCCCGTATATTTCGTCACTTTGCCAAGTGCTTTTTCCACCGCTTGTAAAAATTCCGTTTCCGAGTTTCCACCAAGGTCTTTAAGTAAACGGTTATAATCGAAAATCTTTAAGCTGTTAGCAGGGAAGATAACCGAAAGGAAGAAATTGAATTCTTCTGTGCCGTCGTAATTCCCCTTTGCCTCTCTACGCTTCAAGCCTGCCTTTACCGCAGACGCCGCGCGGTGGTGACCGTCGGCGATATAAAGCGCGTCAAGTGTAGAAAACGCTTTTTCAATCGCTTCGTCTACTTCCATCCCGTCGCTATCCCATACGGTATGCTGAATACCGTCGTCGGCAACGAAATCATAAAGCGGCGCTTTTGCCGTTTGCTTAGCGATGATTTCATCAAGCGTTTCACTTGCTTTATACGCCAAGAAAATGGGCCCCGTTTGTGCAGAACAAGTATCTACGTGACGAATTCTATCCAGCTCTTTATCCGCTCTTGTAAGTTCGTGCTTTTTAATGTTGCCTTGAATATAATCGTCGATAGAAGCGCATCCGACAATACCCGTTTGCGCTCTACCGTCCATGATTTGACGGTAAAAATAATATTTCTTTCTCTCGTCGGTGATATATACACCCTCTTTTTCGAATTTTTGCAAATTTTCCGACGCTTTCAAATACACGCGCTCGTCATACAAATCGATAGACTTATCCAAATCGATTTCCGCTTTATCGATATGCAAAAAGGAATAGGGCTTGTCTTGTACTTCTACCCTTGCTTCATCGCTCGACATAACGTCGTAGGGAAGCGCCGCACATTCTTTTGCGTATTCGGTTTTGGGGCGGAGCGCCGCAAAAGGTTTTACCGTAATCATGTTTTTCTCCTTAAATTTTTGCGTTAGAACGTATATTCTCTTACGCCGAATACACCGTTAACCGCACTGATTTTTGCCAAAGCGTCTTCGCTTGCCACCAAATTCGTTTCTACGATAGTATAAGCAACGTCGCCTTTGGAACCGCTTGCCATGCTTTCAATGTTGATACCCTCCGCAGAGAACGCCGACGTTACCTGAGAAAGAATACTAGGAACGTTATCGTGCATAATGCAAACTCTGGGTTGCAACGAGTGCGCAACGCTTACCGTCGGGAAGTTAACACTGTTACGGATATTACCGCAAGTCAAGAATTCGTCAAGCTCTTGCGCCGCCATAATTGCGCAATGGTCTTCCGATTCCACCGTGGACGCGCCAAGGTGAGGAATTGCAACGATGCCTTCAACCCCTACCGTTTCTTCCGTGGGGAAATCGGTAACATAGCGGGCAATTTTCTTATCCGCAATTGCTTTCTTTACGTCTTCCGCATCGACAAGGTCTGCCCTTGCAAGGTTGATAATGCGTACGCCGTCTTTCATCGTTGCAATCGATTTTTCGCAAATCATATTCTTCGTTTGCGGCGTTGCAGGAACGTGCAACGTAATATAATCACAGCTTCTGAAAATTTCCGCATAGTCCGCCGCTTGACGAACGGAAGGCGCAAGACTCCAAGCCGCTTTTGCCGTAATATACGGGTCGTAGCCGAGTACGTTCATACCCAACGAAATCGCCGCGTTCGCAACCATACCGCCGATAGCCCCCAAACCAACGACGCCGAGCGTTTTTCCTGCAAGTTCGTGTCCAACGAACGCGCCTTTGCCTGCTTCTACAAGTTTGGCAACGCCCGTTTGACCCGCAAGCGTTTCCGTCCATTTGATACCGCCGACAACGTCGCGCGAAGCCAAAATCAAAGCGGCAATCGCAAGTTCTTTAACGGCGTTAGCGTTAGCACCGGGGGTATTGAATACAACTACGCCCTCTTTCGTGCATTTTTCTACGGGGATATTGTTTACCCCTGCGCCGCAACGAGCAATCGCGCGCAAGTTGGGTGAGAAAGCCATATCGTGCAACGCAGCCGAACGCACCATAATCGCGTCTTCGTTTTCCACTTTATCGCTTACTTCGTATTTCGCCGTCGAAAGGACGTCCGTACCCACTTTGGCAATCTTGTTCATCAACTTAATTTTCAACATAATTCTCACCTATATTTTTGATTTTATTTTTTCGGATTATTTTTTGCAAATTCTTTCATAAACGCAACGAGCTTCTCTACGCCTTCTTTGGGCATTGCATTGTAGATGGAAGCACGCATGCCGCCAACCGAACGATGACCTTTCAAATTCACAAGCCCGCATTTTGCCGCTTCGCTTGCAAATTTCTTATCCAGGTCCGCATCGCCCGTCACGAACGTTACGTTCATCATCGAGCGGCTTTCCTTTTCTACGGGTGCTTGATAATAGTCCTGCGAATCGAGATAATCGTACAAAAGTTTTGCCTTTGCTTCGTTCATCTCTTTCATCTTTTCCAAACCGCCAAGCCCTAAAATCCACTCGTATACAAGCTTTGCAATATAGATACACCAGCAAGGAGGCGTATTGTACATGGAATCGTTATCCGCCATAAGTTTATAATCGAGCATAGAAGGCGTTTGTTCTTTCGCATTGCCGAGCAAGTCTTCTCTAACGATAACGATTGTCAAACCTGCCGCCGACATATTCTTTTGCGCACCAGCATAAATTACGCCGAATTTGGAAACGTCGAACGGTTCGCTTAAAATGCAAGAGGACATATCCGCGATAAGAGGGATATCCCCCGTGTCGGGAATATACGGGAATTTCGTTCCGTAAATGGTATTGTTAAAGCAAATATGTACGTAATCGGCATCGGGGCGGAAGGAAGATTTATCCGTCTTGGGTACAAACGTGAAGTTTGCGTCTTTGCTGGAAGCCGCCGCAACGACGTCGCCGTATTTTTGCGCCTCTTTATACGCCTTCGTAGAGAATTGTCCCGAAAGGATATAATCCGCTTTACCGCTCTTTGCAAGGAAGTTCAAAGGCACAGCCGCAAACTGCGTAGAAGCACCGCCTTGCAAGAACAACACTTTATAGTTGTCGGGAATTTCCATAACCTTACGAAGAAGCGTTTCCGCTTCGCCGATAATTTTTTCATATACGGGAGAGCGATGGCTCATTTCCATAACGGACATACCGCTGTCTTGATAATTGAGCATTTCTGCCGCCGCTTTTTCAAGCACCGAAACGGGCAACATCGAAGGTCCTGCCGAAAAATTGTACACTCTTTCCATTTTTATTTTCTCCTTAAACAAAAAAATCGAATTGAATCACTCTTTCAATCAAAAAAACTGATTAAAATCATTGTACCACAAATCCCCTAAAAATTGCAAGGATTTTAAGGGGGATATTTCATTATTTATAAATAAAATTTACATATTTACACTGTATTTCACCTAAAAGAAAAAGAAGCGGCACCATAAACCGCTCCTTTTCATCAAAACTTTATTATTCCACTTCCAACATGATACGAATAATCTCTTTATCCGTTTCCCTCATGCCTTTATGCGCCAAGCGCGAAACGCTTTTAATCGTCTTCTCCACGCCCTCTTTTACTATGCCGTCACCGGCGTAAAATTCGTTGCCGTTATAATACATATTCAATCCCAACAGTCCGCTTTCCACTGCCGTTGCGATTTTCGCAGCACAGCTTGCTTTTGCCCCGTCGCAAATGATACCCGAATCGATAGCAAGCGCATTGACAAGCGTATGTTCCACTTCCGCTTTACCGCCGCCGAGCAAAAACGCCACGCCGCACGCCGCGCCTGCGCCTGCCGAAACCACGCCGCAATACGCCGATAACGTACCAATCCCCGATTTCAAATGAATGGTAACCAAGTTGGATACGCAAAGCGCGCGATAAAGTTTTTCTTTGGACATATGTAAGCCTTTTGCGTACACAATAACAGGCACAGATGCCGTAATACCTTGATTACCACTGCCCGAATTGATAATAACGGGCAATTCGCAACCGTTCATACGCGCGTCGCTTGCCGCCGCCGCGTAGGCTTTTGCCGTAATTTTAATATCGGGCTGGTAAGAGCGCAATAACACTTTACCCACGTTTGCGCCGTAATCGTTTTT
>JAZRRB010000229.1:0-11813 GCA_045650385.1 Candidatus Scatosoma sp.
TACCGATACGTGTACCGCCGTATCGCCGCAACGTACCAAGCACGCGCCGTTCGCTTGCTCTGCATACTTGCCGATTTCTACAACGAGTTCTCTACCCGCATAGTCCGTTTTGAATACTTTTGCTTCATTTAAGTTTGGCATAATCAATTTTCTCCTTTTGCTGTTATTCTTTTTTGTTCTTGTCCACTTACGCCGCCCTTTCGGGTAAGCGGTTTATAAAACGGTAACGGTTGCAACACCTATGCCAAAGGCTTGTCCTATCCACCGCTTTACACACAAAAAGAGCGAGTTAAAACACCCGCTCTTTCGCGTTTTGCATTATTTACGAAGACCCAATGCTTCGATAATCGCTCTGTATCTCATGATGTCTTTTTCTTTCAAATAGTCCAAAAGACCACGACGTTTACCAACCATCTTCAAAAGACCGCGGCGGGAGTGGTTATCCTGCTTGTGCGATTTCAAGTGTTCGTTGAGGTGGTTGATTCTTTGCGTAAGCAAAGCGATCTGTACTTCGGGCGAACCGGTGTCGCCTTCGTGGGTAGCAAATTTTGCAATGATTTCGTTCTTTTCCATTTCTGTTTATCCTCCTATGGAATATTATCTCGTATTGCAAAGGGAAACGTGGAGAATCGTTACTCCTTGCAACCGTTATTGCTATTATAACACTTTACTCTACAAAAGTAAACAAAAATTCACTGCTTTTCCCTACTTTTTTCCGTGTTATTCGAAAAATTTCCGCTTTTTTTCAATGATTTCGTCCACGTGCTCGATGTACGTTTTCAAATCCTTTTGCGAGGCAAACCTTGTAATCAGTCCCTTTTCGTTAAACACGCGCTTAGACACGGCGTTAGCGCCCACCGCCAAATTATCCGCCGTTTCTTCCATGACGTCCACGTTATACACGCATGCCTTGCCCTTTTTCGTCCAACCCACGTTCTCGTTATTCCCCGCTTGGTATTTTTGACGGTACATATAATAGGGCTCGTATCCGTTCTCGCTTAAAATCTTACGCGAGAGCGCCACCATTTCGGAAATGCTATCGTTTTCAATATAGGAAATTTCCTCTTTGAGTTTCGCGCCCGATTTAAGCGACAAACAATGCACGGTGATATTGTCCGCGCCTGTTTCCACCGCTTTTTGCACACCGAGAGCGAACGTTTCCACCGTTTCCCCTTCCAAGCCTGCAATCAAATCGATATTGACGGAAAAACCGTATTTTTCCGAAAGTGCGTACGCTTTATAAAAATCTTCTACCGTGTGTTTGCGCCCAATCTTCACAAGCGTTTCATTGGAAAACGTTTGCGGATTGATACAAATTCTCGTCACGCCGTACTTTTTAAGTAGCGCCAATTTTTCCTCGGAAAACACGTCGGGGCGGCCTGCCTCGACGGTATATTCTGCGTGTTCGTTAAAACGCGAAATCAGCGGTTGCAACGCACGTAAAACCCGTTCCAAATCGGGCACGTCGAGTGCAAACGGCGTTCCGCCGCCGATATATACACTGCGCAGTTTTCCAACGCTTTCACCTGCCGCGGCAATTTCCTTTTCCAGCGCGTCCAAATAGGGCGCAATAAAATTTCTCGTCTTATCAATGGGTGCGGTGATAAACGAACAGTAGGCGCATTTTGTCGGGCAAAAGGGAATAGACACAAACAAATCGGTATTGCCGTCCACCTTTTCGTAAATGCCCTCTTGCGCCTGCATAACGCTTTGCACAAGGCGAATATTCTCCTCACATACGCCCATATTTTCAAAGAGTGCCACGTAGTCGTTTCCCTCTTCCTTTTCAGTATACGCAAGCTTGGTAGGACGTACCCCCGTCAGCGCACCCCAAGGCATTTTTTCGCCGTATTTCTCGCTTAAAATTTCGTATAAACGAAGCTTAGCAAAACGGCGTTCTAACCGCTTAAAATGCAATTCGTCGCACACCTGCCCCTTATCTTCAAATGCGTATTTTTCGCCGTCCACATCAAAATCGTTATAAAACGTTCCCTCTTCAAAACGGAAATCATGCACGATAGAACGCGGCTGCGTTTTGAACAAACGCGCCGCGTCCAATAATTCGTTTTCTAAAAATGCACAATTGGTAACGAGCATAATAGCCTCATTATAAATCTATCATAAAGGGATTGGTTTTTCTCTCTTTTTCCAAAGTTGTTTCTTCTTCGTGTCCAGGATACACCGTCATATCGCCGTCAAGCAAAGCAAGTTTTCTCAAACTCTCGCGGAGCTGTCCGATACTACCCGTAGGAAAATCCGTCCTGCCGATACTGCCTGCAAAAAGCGTATCCCCCGTAAAGAGGTATCTTTCCCCGTCCGTATCGGTAATCAAATAGCACGCGCCCCCTGCCGTATGCCCAGGCGTTACAATCGTTTGCACCATTACGCCGCAAAGGGTACGCGTTTCGTTATCGCAAAGCGTTTCGTCTATGCGGAAAGGTTCTCTTGGCGCACCGAACGCGTCAAACAAATCCGCACTCGTCCCCACCAGCGGTTTTTCCTTTTCGCTACAAAGCACTTTCGCGCCTGCCTCTTGCAAGGGCGGAACGCCGCCAACGTGGTCGAAATGGCAATGGGTGATAAGGACGTATTTCGCCGTCAAACCTAATTTCAACAATTCCGTTTCCACCCGTCTTTGGGCAGGGTCGATAACGATAGCGTTTTGATTGTCCTGCGTGATAACGTAGGTATTCGCCCCGAAACCGCGCGGTGAAATTCTGATAATCTGCATGATTTTAAGACAATGAAGTGATACGATGCACTTCGTAAATGCGCTTATCCCCTTGCATTTTGCGGATAAGCAAATCGATTTCCGACGTATCGGAAATGGAAATGGTAGCGTCCACAATCGCGTCACGGTTTTTGTCCGTTCTACTCGTGACGTTGACAATAGCAAGTTTGAGTTCCGACACGGCAGAAGCAAGGGAAGAAAGCACCGTCCCAAGTTCCGACGCACGGATAGAAATATTTGCGTTAAAGCGTTGTTTTACGCCCTCTTCCAATCGCCACGAGGCAGACATAAGACGTTGCGTATCCGTCGCCTGAACGTTAGGGCAATCCCTACGGTGCACAACGACGCCTCTACCTCTTGACGTATACCCGATAATATCGTCACCGGGCACGGGCGAACAGCAACCTGCAAAGCGTACAAGCATGCCCGATTGTCCGTTGATAAGCACCGCGCCGTCCCCTTTCCCGCTGCGTTTATTGCCCGTATGCAAATCGAGCGCAAGCGGCGTTTCCTTACGGTAAAAATCAATCAACTTAAACAGGATTTGATTGACGGAAATAGAGCCGTACCCAACGGCGGCAAACATTTCGTCCTGTTCCCCAAACGAGAACCGTTCGCAAACGCGCTTAAAGCTGTCCGTCGTGAGAATTTCCGAAAGCGCAAAGCCGCGCTTTTTCGCCTCTTCTTCAAGTTTCGTTTGTCCAAGACGGATATTTTCTTCCTTCAATTCGTTCTTATAGAATTGACGAATCTTCGCTTTTGCACTAGACGATTTTATAAATTTCAACCAATCGCGCGACGGGCCTTTGGAATTGGGCGAGGTGATAATTTCCACCACGTCCCCCACTTCCAGCGTGGTCGTCAGCGGCACGATACGCGCGTTTACTCTTGCGCCCGTACAGTGATTTCCCACCTCCGAGTGAATCGCATACGCAAAGTCGACAGGCGTAGCTTCGGGCGGCAACGAAATGACTTTGCCGCGCGGCGTAAACACCAAAAGTTCGTGGCTGTACAGTTCCGTTTTCAAGGCGTCGATAAATTCCTTGGAATCTTTCAAATCGCCTTCCCACTCCATCACTTCTCTAAGCCAAGTGAGTTTGTTTTCAAAACTACTGTTTGCCTCTTCCGTCTTGCCTTCTTTGTATTTCCAATGCGCCGCGATACCGAATTCGGCTATCTGGTGCATTTCCTCGGTACGGATTTGAATTTCGAACGGCTGACCGTATTCCGTCATGACCGTCGTATGGAGCGATTGATATTTATTAGGCTTGGGCGTAGCGATATAGTCCTTAATGCGCCCGGGAATCGGTTTCCATTTTTCGTGGATTTCCCCAAGCACGGTATAGCACTCTTTCACGTCTTTCACGATGACGCGCACCGCCGACAAATCGTAGATTTGGTCGATGGTTTTGCCCTTGTTTTTCATCTTTTTATAGATGGAATAGAAGTGTTTGGGACGTCCGAAAACTTCCCCCTCTACCCCGTCTTTTTTCATAAGTTCCTTAATTTCGTCCACGATACGAGAAACAAATTCTTTCCGCTCGGAAAGTCGCTCGCGGATATTATACACGAGGAATTCGTACGCCTCAGGATCGAGGTATTTAAGACACAAGTCCTCCAATTCGCACTTGATTTGCGAGATACCAAGACGTCCTGCAAGCGGCGTGTAAATTTCCAACGTTTCCTTTGCCATGCGTTGTTGCCTTTCATAGGAAAGGAAATTGAGCGAACGCATATTATGCAAACGGTCGGCAAGCTTGATGATAATAACGCGCACGTCCTTTGCCATCGCCACGAAAATTTTACGGAAGTTCTCCGCTTCCGCGTCCTCTTGCGATTTGAATACAATACGTTCGAGCTTGGTTACGCTTCCAACAAGGGTAAGCACTTCTTCGCCAAATTCCCTTTTAATATCCTCTTCCGTAGAGGTGGTATCCTCAATGACGTCGTGCAAAAGCGCCGCGGCAATCGTTGCCGCGTCTAAGCCTAAGTCCATCAATATTTCCGCAACGGCGCAAGGGTGAATAAAATACGGTTCACCCGAAGCGCGTTTTTGATTGACGTGCGCCGCCTTTGCGTAATCGTAGGCTTTTAACAGCATTTCGCAATCACTGCCCGCATAGCTTTCTCTTATTTTTCGTAAGGTTAATTCCATATCCGTACTCTCTTATACTCTATATAAGTTTATCCGTTTTGCTGTAATAAACATACTTTGCGGTACACGGGAGAATCGGTAAGTTCCGCTTTCACTCCCCTATATACCGTCAATTTACCGTTTTCAAACGCCACAAGCCCAAGCTCTTCAAATACGTTCACGGCAAAAATAAATTCCTTTTTATCATAGCCCAGTCCGTCGCAGGAAATGGCAAGTTCTTCCGCGGTTTCCCCGTTCAAACGGTGCACTTCTCTGCGCAAGGAAGAGAATATCTCCAACAACCGTTCCCTTTCCACCGCCACGCGTTCGAACATCGTATATCCGCAAATATCCCCGTTGACGTATACCTCTTTCCCTTGCAACGCTTGCAAATGGAAATCAGAGGGCGTGTCCAAAAAGACGAATTCTCTAAACCCCGAAAGCTCGGCATCCGCCGCAGGCGCAACAATCAGCGTATTGGCAACGTTCCTGGACGAGGGATAGAATAAATCGCAACCGAAATCCTCCAAATCCTCATAAAAACGAAGCGTACGTCTATCCGAGGCAATCAAACAAAGCCCGTACGGGCACTTGGCGCGTTTTTCTTGTATCAGCGCCTTGATTTCTTCCGTCGTTAAACACTTAGGCGACACCTCAACCGGCTCGCTGCGGAAGCGCGCAATGGCACCCGCAAAAATATCGTCGACGGCGTTTTTCCCCGTCCTGCCATCGTATAACAAATCCCTGACAAGTCCTTTGATATAATCTCTACCCTTGAAATGGGAAATACTCACCTCAAAAACGATGTCTTTTTTTACGTCGCTTTCGATGATTTTCAAATTTTTAATCCCTGAAAAATAGGTAAGGTCGATAAAATCGCTCTTCACCGACAAATGCGGCGACGCGGCTTTAATCGGTCGCGCCGTACATGCCCCTGCGGAAATGACGAAAAGTGGACGTCTATGCCCCACGCCGTACGGTTCCATCGCCATCAGCTCTTTGGCGAATTTTTCAGGGAACACATCGGTGATTTCTTCGCTGATATACACCTTTTGTTCAAAATCATCCTGCGTGTACGTACTGCCGATTTCCTCATTTAACGCCCTTTCCAGCGCGTCGAAATTATCGATAAGCACGTTGACGCCCGCCGCTTGCGCGTGGCCGCCGAATTCTTCAATATACGCCGAACAGTTTTTCAACGCCGTGAAAATATTCACGCTTTCAATACTTCTTGCGCTCCCTTTAAGCATGTCCCCATGGTGCACGAAAAGCAACGTAGGACGGTTGAATTCCTCTGCGAGTCTTGCCGCAACAATGCCGATAAAGCCCGTATTCCAGCTTTCGTCCGAAAGCATAATCACGTTGCCGTACGCGCCCTTTTTCAACAATTTTTGCTTTGCGGAAAGATACAGTTCGTCACAGTATTTTTGCCGCTGCGTATTGTACAAACAAAGTTTGACGGACAAATCGTAAATTTCCGTTTCGTCCTCGCTTGTGAACAAGCGGAACGCCGCCATAGCGTCCCCCATACGTCCTGCCGCGTTTACCCTCGGCGCGACGTTAAAAGCAAGCGTTTGCGCCGTGATACCGTCGTACGTCTTGCCGATAAGTCCGGCAAAACAGGGACGTAAACGGGTATTAAATAAACGCAATCCCTCCGTCACGATATCGCGGTTTTCTCCTAAAAGCGGTACGCTATCCGCCACCGTAGCAAGCGTTGCAAAATCCAAATATTGATACGCTTTTTCCCCAAGGAGCGCGCACGCCACCTTAAAAGCTACCCCTGCGCCACAAAGATTGTCGTAAGGATAATCATCCGTAAGTTTGGGATTGACGATAATGCAATCGGGCAAAATTTCGGGAAGTTCGTGGTGGTCGGTAACGATGACGTCCGAACCGAGTTCATAAATGTATTGCGCTTCTTTTGCGCAGGAAATACCGCAGTCTACGGTGATAAAAATTTCAGGATTGCAATCCTCGAAAATACGGTCAATCACCTTTTCAGAAAGTCCGTATCCGTCCGCGCGCTCGGGTACGTACACGTGTGCGTCGATACCGAAATCGCGCAAAGCGTGATACATTATGGCGGATGCACAAATACCGTCGGCGTCATAATCGCCAAAGACGGCAACAATCTTGCCTTCATCGCGCGCCGCCGTCAACATATCCACCGTTTCTTGCATGCCTTTCATGAGAAAAGGAGAAAGAAAGTTTTGCTTGGACGGTTTCATAAACCGTTCAATCTTTTCTTCCGTATCTACACCGCGCGCGTATAAAATGCGGACGATGTGTTCCGTCAAACCCGTCTTTTTAGAAAGTTCGCTTACGGTATTGAGTTGTGTATCCGAAAGCAAATATTCGGGAACGAGTTTTTTCATGGTTTCTCCTATTTTGCTCATTTGTAAAAAGCGAGCGGGTGGAAGCTATCGCCCCCTCCCGCCCGTGATAATAAATTTATTCTTGGTCAGCTTTTTTCGCACCGACGTAAGCATTTTTAGACGTTTTTGCCTTTACGTACGTCTTCGCAGCCAAAGCGCAAGCAGGCGCAAAGATAAGCCCTGCGAACGCCGCAACAACCAAACCGACAAGCGACGCAATCGCAAAATAACGTACCGCCGCCGTTGCAATCGCCCCGACAAGCACTACCGCTACGCCAAGCGCAACCGACGTCCAAACAATCCACTTGCTTGCAAGCGAACCTTTAATAAGCGTCGCGTCATCCGCGTTTGCATACGCGTCAGCCTTCGAGTTATTTTTGATTTTATTGAGTAACATCATCACGAACACACTTGCCACAAGCGTTGCTGCCGCTACTGCATAGAAGGTTGCGTTCGTTACAGGGATACGCGTCAACAATACGATAGACGTAGTAAGTGCCGCCGCTACGATAGGCGCAAGCAACGCCACCAAGCCGTACGCTACGCCATGACGAACCGTCGCATAGATAAACGCAAGCACCGCAAACACCGCAACGGCAATTGCCGCACGCAACAAACGGGAGGAAGCAATCGCACCCTTTACCTCTTCGCTGCTATATGCTACGTTTACGATAGCGCCGTTGAGTTCTCCCTCCGCTTTCGCAGATTCTTCGTCCAACTTCGCTTTCAATGCCAATTTCGCACCGGCCAAATCCGCATCTTCCGTATTCGCATCGAATACATACGTCATTTCACGGTCGTCACCGCTCAATTGCGAGCGATACACGTATTTCACGGAAAGCCCTTTTTCTTCAAAAACGCCTTCGCACACTTCTTCCAAAGCATCTCTTTCGTTATTGTAAACGAAGCTGTTCACGGTTACCGTAATCGATTTGGTATCTTCAATGCCTGCGCCAAAGTTAATACCGCAAAGCACGGAAACGATAATCGACGCCGCTAACAACACGATTGCCACCGCCAAGGTGATAAATGCGCATCTTTTCTTAACCGTTTTTGCAAAAATCTTATTCATCATCGTCGTCTACCTCCTTTCTTTCGAAACGGAAATATTTATCCTTGTTCTTGCTAGCCGAGAGTAAGACGTAGTTGATAAATCTAGCCCAAAGCAAGTTACAGAACGCCGCCGTCACGACAACGACAATCGCGTGAATCGCAAGGGTATGCACGCCACCAAGCCCAATCAAAAGCGCAAGCGCGCCCAAGAGCAATACCGCATAGATATCCAAAACGCTCCACAGCGTTTTCTTGTAACCGCCTTTCACGGAAGAAATCGCTATCTTGCCTTGTTCCAATTCCTTTTTAATCGCGCAGTAAATATACGCCTGCAACGCGTTGACAAGCACCAACCCAACGACAAACATCAATATGCCGCCAAGCGTAAGTTCGAACACGCCGCCCGTAATATACTTAAAGCAAATACCAACGATTACGAGATAGGAAAGGTTGGTATACGCGCTAACGATACCGAATCTACCCATCTTCAACGCAGGAAGCACCAGCGCCGCAAGTAAGATTACGCCAAGCGCGATATACAAAAGCGTCACCGTGTTATCGCCGTAAACAGACGAGAATTCTCTTGCGATAATTCTGCTGGAATCAAACGTAAAGTCAATCTCGTTATTCAACACCGAGTTCAACAAAATCGAGTAGATTTTCACCACTTCTTTGTTCGTCTTTTCCACAGCCAACACACGCGCTTCGCGGTTGTTATCCATCAAGGAATCGGTATAGATTTGAATCAAATCCTGTTCGCCAATCTTAATATGAATTGCCGTTTCCGCCGTCGTCGAATCGCTAAGCTGTTCTTTTACGCGCTCAATCATTTCTTCGCCCTTATCCGTGAATTTCACTTTCACGTAAGCCGCGTCGTACTTGGTCGCCACCGAGAAGCCCTCGATGATATCGGACGCTTTCGCGCCGTCTTCTTTCAGCTCGTCCACCGTGTCTTCGCCAACGGTAACCGTCAATTCGCCCATCGTTGCGAACATGGAAAATACGTTTGCGTAATTGTTTTCCACTTTGGGAAGTTCTACGCGAATCGCATAATCGTCCACAATCGCCACGCGGTAATCGGAATAACCTTTCGCTTCGTATCTTTCCGCGATTTCATCCGCCGCTTTTTGGAACGAATCCGCAAATTCTTCGGATACTTCGCCGTTTACGAAAATGCCGTATTCATCCGCATTGGAAAGGTATAAGCCTTTATGCGCTTCATAACCACCAACGTACTTCTCCAACTCTCCCTCAGCGGCTTGTTTCTCTTTTTCCGTTTCCGCTGCTTCAACGAGTTCCTGATACCCCGTTTTGGTGTCGTTGTATTCCGTTTCGGGAATTACCCCCTCTGGATAGTAATACGCATAGTATCCACCGTCCATTTCGGTGCTGAAATCATATTGCGATGCAACGGGCTTCCAAATCTTTACCCCAATCCGAACGGAAGGGAAAAGAACAAGCGCGCACAAAGCAACGATTACGATGGTAAGAAATACCATTAACGCCACCGATTTCTTCTTGCCCATGAGTGCCTCCTAAATATTTTGGATTATATCCAAATACAATGATACTTTTTAATTATACTCTATTTTTCGCCCACCCGTCAAGTTTTCAAAGCGGATAAGCGAAAAATTTTTTCTTTTTTGTGTGAAAATTGCAAACTTTTTTTGTCTTTTCCCTATGGGAAAATGTTTTAGCCGTTCTCTTTCGCCATTTTCTTTTGCGCCAAGATATACATTGCACACTCTACGCGCTTTTTCATCATCGCACAAGTCGTTTCATACGGCTCGTCAATGTCGCCGTTGAAATGGTAATTATTCGCGCTACAACCGCCCGAACAAATAAATTTCGCAAAACAGTTTTCGCATTTTTTACGCGTGAATAAGCAGGAATTTTTGAACTTTTCACGGATATCGGGACGGGTTATCCCCTCAAACACACTGCCCATGCGGAAGTTTTCGTCCCCTGCAAATTGGTGGCAGGGATACAAATCGCCGTTGGGGGTAACGGAGAAATATTCGTTGCCCGCCCCGCAAGCGGATACGCGCTTAGAAAGGCAAGGTCCGCCCTCCAAATCGATATTGAAATGGAAGAAATTAAAGCCCTTCCCCTCGGCGTGATAACGCAAATAATCCTCGCAAAGATTTTCGTATTCCTTTTCAATCGTGGGGATATGTTCCTCCCTGATTTGCAAATCGGGAATTTCCGTCACCACCGGTTCCATGGAAATAGAATCTACCCCTTGGTCTGCAATAAACAGCACGTCCTTGCCAAAATCGAGATTTTTTGCCGTGAACGTACCGCGCACGTAATAGCTTTTATTGCCGCGAAGGGAAATGAATTTCTTGATTTTGTCAATAATCAAATCGTACGTACCCTTGCCGTTGATACTCTTTCGAATCGCGTCGTGTACCTCTTTGCGCCCGTCGAGCGAAAGGACTACGTTTTCCATTTCCTCGTTGAAAAATTCTATCGTGGAATCGTTCAAAAGCAGCGCGTTGGTCGTCGTCGTGAAAAGGAATTTCTTCCCCACCTTTGCGCCAGCCTCTTTTGCGTAGTACACCGTTTGTTTGAGTACGTCCAAATTCATCAGCGGCTCGCCGCCGAAAAAGTCCATTTCAAGCACTTTCCGTTTGCCGCTGTTTTCGATGAGGAAATCGACGGCTTTTTTCGCCGTTTCAAAAGACATACTCTCTCTTTTGGAGTGGTACGCCCCCTCGTCAGCAAAACAATACCGACAACGGAAATTACAATCGTGACAAATATGGATACAAAGCGCCTTTACCTCGTTGCTTTTCATCGGGTATGTTTTGACTTCTTCCTTGAAAAGCAAACCTTGTTCTTTCAACCCTTCGACGTCGGAAAGAATTTCCTTAATTTGTTCGTCGGTGATGTAGGTGATATCAACGGCTTGTCCTTCCTCTTTCGCCTTCAAATAGTCGGCGGTGGGGGTATCGCACTCGTGCAAGCTACCGCTGCCTACGTCGTAAATATAGTTTTTATCTTTATACGAAAATACGTGAATCATATATCTTTCTCTACTATTTTTTTCTTCCCGATAACGGGTTAAAAACGGCGTACTTAACCAAATACGCCGTTTCTTTGCAAAAATTTCCCACTTGCGGTTCGCCGCGACCAAGCGGCGTATCGCCTATTATTTACGTTCGATTTTTTCTTCGCGCGTAATTCTTTCGCAGGACTGGTTGCCTACCGTGCAGCTCGTTTTACAAGCGGATTGGCAGGTGCTTCTGCATTCGCCACAAGCAGTAACTTTCTTTTCAGCGGGTTTCGCAATCGTTTTAATCATAATCGTATTTCTCCTATAATCGTATTTGGATTTATTACCATTATTATAATACACTTTTTTTAAAATTGCAAGCAGTTTACACGCCTTTCTTACAATTTCCTTAATTTCGGCGTAAATTTACCGCCAATGCCCCCCCGACTGCGCCTGCCCCCGCCCCGATCGCAATTTCCGCGAAAATAAGCCAAGAAAGGGAAAAATCTCCCCCGATCG
>JAZRRB010000230.1:0-5766 GCA_045650385.1 Candidatus Scatosoma sp.
TACGATCCGACTTTGTTCCACCACCTTCGCCCTTGTCGGGTTTTTCAGGCGTGGTCGTTCCACCACCTTCGCCCTTGTCGGGAGTTTCAGGCGCAGTCGTTCCACCACCTTGTTCGGTGTTCGTGTTATCGTCCGAATAGCCGTCATTATCGCCGTTTTCGCCACAGCCAACAAACGCAACCGTCGCTAACGATATACAAAGCGCGCATAAACCGATTAGCCATTTCTTTTTCATATATTTTCTCCTTATATGATTTTTCTTGTTTTGAGATATTTCACTGCGTTCGACATGGCAAACGCAATAAAAAATGTATCTCCGCTTTGCCGCGGCGCAAACATAAAACACCAGTGAAAAATGGTTTATATAAACGCGAAAGAGTACACTCTTTCCCAAGAGTATACTTTTTCTCACTGAATATTTAGTTACGTCGTAAGTTTATTATACCACCTTTTACCAATTTCCGCAACTATATTATACATATTTATTTATAGCAAAAACGGCTTGGACACTCCGTCCAAGCCGTTTGATTTTTATAAGAAAGAATCCTTTACTCCACTCTTTGTCATTCCAAGTGGAGCGAAGTGCAAAGAAGAATCTCGTTTTAATCCTTTCCGCACCTGTTTAGTTTTCGTCATCCTTATCAAGTGTTCCGTCGCCGTCCTTACAATTCGCCTTCGTTACAGGCGTATCCTTATGCCAATCGGTGCCTTTAGTTATCGCATCCCATTCTTCCGTCGTGCCGCTAAACGTAATGTTCTTTAACTTATCGCAATAAGAGAATGCACCCGTTCCAATCGTCGTTACGCTGTCAGGGAGAGTAATACTCGTTAAACCGTCGCACTCATAGAACGCTTCGTTTCCGATTGCCGTCACCTTGCCATTAATCGTCACGCTCGTTAATTTGTCGCAGTTATAGAACGTGGATGCGCCGATTGCCGTCACGCCTTTTCCAACGACAATTTTCGACAAGTTTCCACAATGCCAGAAAGCACTGTACCCAAGCGTTGTGACACTGTCAGGAATTACCACGCTCGTCAAACCATCACAATACCCGAACGCACCACTTTCAATCGTTTCTACACTGCTGGTAATCGTAATACTCGTCAAACCGTCGCGATCATAGAACGAAGAAGCCGTAATCACTTTTACGTCATCGAGAATTGTAACCGAACCTTGAATATTTTCAGGCACGTATACGAGTTTTATTTCTTCCTCATCCTGCACGTCATAAAGCACGCCGTCTTTACTTTCGTATGCGCTATTATCTCCGTCTACTTTAATACTTGTTAAGCCTGCGCAATCAACAAACGCTTTATAACCAATCTTCGTTACACTCTTAGGAATAGAAATGCTCGTCAACTTTCCACAAGAAGCGAACGCTTCACCCCCAATCGTTTCTACACCGTTTTTAATTACCACACTCGTCAAATTACCACAAGAAGTGAACGCAGACTTGCCAATCGCTACTACTTTATCGCCAATCTCTACGCTGGTCAAAGTACTGCAAGAAGCAAACGCATTTTCCGCGATTTTCTCACCCGAGGTAATTACAACCTTTTCCAATTTTGACTTCGGGATATCCGCTATCGCAACCGTAGAAAGCGTCGCGTTTGTTATGCTCTTGCAACCACTGAACGCATCCGCACCTACTGAAATCAAACCATCGGGAATTACTATACTTGCTAACTTTTCACAAGAATCAAACGCAGCCGTGCCAATAAATTTGCAATCGGTATTAATGGTTGCGCTTTCTATCTCATTGCTTTCAACCCCAGCCAAATAAATATACGGGTTTTTGTTGTTTCCAAGGTATTTTAATTTCCCTTCTACTTTATACGTTAATTTTTCACAGTCCTTAAACGCATTGTTGCCAATCATTTCCACGCTATCGGGAATTTTAACGCTCGTTAAATCAGGGCAATCTCTAAATGCATCTTCGCCAATTGCTTCTACACCATCGGGAATTTCAACACTCGTCAATCCATTACGTTTCTTGAACGTAGAAGCCGCAATCGACGTTACGCTATCGGGGAGTTTTAACGAGCCTTGAATATTTTCAGGCACGAAAACAATCTCTGTAATCTCCGCATTATAAAGTATACCGTCGTGGCTTGCGTACATAGTATTGTTTTCATCCACTTCAATACGCTCTAAGCCAACGCAATCAACAAACGCCGCCTTGCTAACCCCTATCACGCCATCGGGAATTTTAACACTCTTTAACTTGTCGCAAACACTGAACGCAGACGCCCCAATAAACTTACAATTAGTATCAATGGTTACGCTTTCTACATCCTTTTTTCCTGCTTCATTCAAATAAAGGTATGTATTATCCGTGCTTCCAATATATTTCAATCCGTCTTCTTCGATAGTTTCCAACTCTTTGCATCCATTGAACGCATTATCACCAATCGATTCAACACTGTCGGGAATTTCAATGCTTGTCAATCCGCTACATCCAGAGAACGCCTCCGCACCAATCGTAGTAACGGTTGCGGGAATTACAACGTTCGTTAATTCTTTACGTCCTTTGAATGCCCCATCAGCGATACCAACAACCTCCATGTCTTTATACGTTTCAGGAATAATCACTTCCTCGCCTTTGTGCGTACCAATTCCCTTCACAATACATGTATCGTCTTCGCCTTCTTCAAATTGCAACTTGCAAATCTCTTCCGTTTCATCACCAGCGTCTTGTTCGGTATTTGTATCGGCGTTGTCATCTACTTCTTCACCGTCTTCACCGCAACCAATAAAACCAACCGTGGCAAGCGATAAACACAATGCCGCAAAGCTTAAAAGCCATTTTTTTCTCATAATACCCCTCCATGTTATATATGAAATATATTTTACCACCGAAAATACGCTTTGTCAATATTTGGCGTAGAAAACGACAATTAATCAAAATTGATTATATTTTCGCTCTTTTTTTGCTCGTTTTTTTTCGTTTTCATGATTTAGATAGACAATTCTCCCCTATTTTCGGTTTAATTTTTTATGAATTAGTTATATTATACAAGAAGCTTTCTTCTAAATCAAGCAATTTGAGAAGTTTTCTTCTATAATAATGATATGAGCATCGGCTCAAGCATCACAAATAACTGCGGATAGAACGAAACGGCTTGGACACCCCGTCCAAGCCGTTTGATTTTTCTTATATTTACTGCAACACAAGAAGATAACCGTTAATCGTCAAATCTATCTTTCCAGTTCTCCTTTTTGCCTTGCCAATCTTTTTCAAAGTGTTCTTTATTTTTATCTTGCCAAGCCCCAAAGCCACCCTCGGGTTCTTCCGATTCTTTATCAAAATCGTCTTTATGCTTTTCTTCTCTTTCCTTAAATGTGTCTTCCGTGGGTTTATGCAACGCTTCTTTATTTGCTTGCGCCCCTGAAACCAACGCTTCCGATTCGTTTCGCACCGATTCAACGAACTCTTTATCCTTTTCGTCAACAACGTCGCTTACACGTTCTAAAAACTCCGTGATATCCTCTTTCAAACGCGAAAGCTCGTCAACGGTTTTAACCGACACAAAACGCGCTTTTAACGATTGCAATTCTTGTTGCAGCGCAGGTGTTAATCGCCCTTGCAACACCTCTTCTAAGCCTTGGAACAACCGAGCGATTTCGTCCGATGCTTTCACGCCGATTTTCACCTCTTCCAATGCATCCATTTCCGCATAAATTTCACGTATAGGGATATCCCGATATTCCTCTTCGCCAATTTCAATTTCCACGCCCAAATTTTCCGCCGTCGAAAGGTATTCATGAATCAACGATAACTTTTGTGTATTGATACCGTATCGCGCAGCTTTCTCTTTTAATGCAGGATCTTCCTTCCCTGCAATCGCCACGCCGTACATCTTCTTGTCTACAAACTTATTGGAAAAAATTTTACGTGCGTTTTCCGACATCTCTTCATCAAGCGCACCCGTTTGTTGCATTGCCGACACCAATACCGCGTTCGTTTCACTCGTTGCCGAAAAATAACCGAGCGATACGCAACGATTAAAGAGTTCTTCTATCGCCGTTTCGTAAGACTCCCCAAGCATTTTCTCTTCCATGCCGTATACAAGCACTTTTCCGTCCGTATTCAAGCCAAGCACTTCGCTAACCAAGCCGTTTTCATCGTAGCCAATCTCCACGGAAGGATTCACGTCAATAAGAAAATATCCTTTGGTTATCGTCGGTTTCCCTACGGAAGCACCGCCGTTGTTCTTATCAAACCAACCGGCAACATACCCCCACACGCCAACCAGCGCAAGTACTGCCGCAGCGAAAAACGCCATGATTACCGTCAACAGACGTTTATTCCCCTTTCTATGCGTATCGTTGTCTACGCCGACAGTAACCTTTTCCAACTCGAAAACGTATTCTTTTTCCCTCTCTAACGATTCGTTTTCACAACGTTTCCAAAGCTTGTCAAAAGCGGCGGGCGTAGCTTTGTTCAATTCGTTTTTCAATTGTTTTTCAATGTCCGATTTTTTCATTGCCATCCCTCCAAACTTTTTTTGAGCTTTTTCAACGCCTCCGCGTATTTCCAAGACACCGTTCCTCGCGGCACACCCAACGCACTTGCGATTTCCTTTGCCTTCATCCCTGCATTTCGCATCAGCACGATTTGCCTTTCCTCGTCCTCCAAGGCGTTTAGTGCCGCTTTTAAGACGATACCCGTATCCGCATCCACCTCATAACTACCGCCAAGCGATTCGTTTTCCATAAAATCAAACGGCGTTTCCCGTTGACTTTTTTTCAAAGCGTTAAGCGACTTGTTTTTCGCCACCGTCAGTATCCACGTCTTATACCCTTGCCCGCGGAATTCGCAGCTTTTTTGCCACACGGTTACAAACGTTTCTTGCATCAATTCTTCCGCAAGCGATTGGCTTTTGACTATGCCTAAACAAACGCTGAACACTAACCGTCGCGTTTGCTCATATAATAGCTCGAACGCCGATTTATCGCGCCTTGCTATCTTTAAGGCAAGTTTATCAAAATTCATTTCTTTCCTTTTTCAGGCGAGCCTTATTATAATAAGGCTCGCCTTCGTAACCCTTTTATTTATGGATATAGTATAACACTTTTTTCTTTTTTATGCAACCTTTACGCCGCAGATTCTTCATCCGTTTCTTCCACCGTCGGTTCTTCTACAGGCTTTTCCATCGGTTCTTTGCCAGGGAATTTGCCCTCTTTCCAAAATTCTTTTCTTTCTTCTTTTCTATCCTTGAATTCGTTCTTACTTTCTTCAATGCGGTCTTTCATTTCATCGTGCGCCTCGTGTTTGAAATCTCTCATCTCTTCTTGCTTACGCCCGATTTCTTCTTTCATTTCTTTATCCAACGCAATCGTTTCTTTCAAGTCTTCCAACGTTTCTTCTACGTCTTCCAACAATTCTTCAACGTCTTCAAGCGTTGCGCCAAATTCAAGTTCGAACCCTTCACCAAGTACTTCTTCTAACGCAGCCAAATCCGTTTCCGACAAAACGTATTCGTCTTCGTCATACTTATCTAAAATATCTTCTACGGCTTCTTCCATATCTTTCAATGCCGTTTCTTCCTCTTCCGTTGCCGCGTATTCTTCTATGCAATATCTATCGAGGTATTTATCCACGCTTTCTACCGTCACTACGCCCGACATGGAAATAAGTTGCGCGTCTTCCAACCCAAGAATTGCGATAATCGATTGCACGTCCTCTTCTAAAAGCACCATATTTTCCGCCTTTCTTTCCAAGGTCTTGTACGCCATTTTCAACGTATGATACGTTTCCATCA
>JAZRRB010000231.1:0-5012 GCA_045650385.1 Candidatus Scatosoma sp.
AGTGTTCGCTTTGTCCGTGTACGTCTACGAGCGAATCGGTTACTTGGCGTAACATCGTCGTCGTTACGGTATTTCCGTTGATTTTTACGGCGTTTTTGCCCGTTTCCGAGAATTTTCTCGATATGATTATCTCTCCGTCGGAATCAACGTCCATTTCGCGTAAAACTTGAACGGCGCGCGACGTTTCAGGCACGATAAATTCCGCTTTTACGAAACACTCCGTTTCGCCGTAACGAATCATACTTCTATCCGCTTTTGCGCCCAAAACAAAATTGACGGAATCGAGAATGACCGATTTCCCCGCCCCTGTTTCGCCCGAAAGCACGTTCAGCCCCTCGCCAAACGTTATATCCGCGTGTTCAATCAACGCTACGTTTTTTATCGACAGTTTGGATAACATATACCCTTTATCCTCAAATCACTTATTTCATGAATTCATTTATCTTATCGACGACTGCAATAGCCGATTCGTCCGTTTCGCAAACGATTAAAAGGGTGTCGTCGCCGGCAACCGAGCCTACAATCCCTTCATAGTTAAGTTTATCAACGACCGTACCAGCGTTTGCGCCGTTGCCCGTAAGCGTTTTAACCACGACCAAGTTTTTTGCCGCGCGCAAAGAAACAACGCAATCGCGGAACAAACTCTTCATTTTAGGGGAAATTTCACTTTCCCCGTCGTTTATGTATGCGTAACGGTATTTTTTCTCTATACCAGCCACTTTGAATAAATGCAAATCGCGAATATCGCGCGAAATCGTCGCTTGCGTCACGACCAAATTCATCGCGTTGAGTTCTGCGCAAAGTTCCTCTTGCGTTTCAATTTCCTTACGAGTTATAATTTCTAAAATTTTAGCATGTCTTGCTGAACGTAACATAGTCTCTCCTCTTAATTCCCTTATCTTATGCGTTTAACTTATTGCGTACTTTGGCGAAGAAATCAGAGCCTTCGCGAACGGGAAAATCTGCTGTAAACGGGGCTTTTTTAATGCGAATTTCCGTATTTTCGGGGAATTCCGCAATCGCCATACCGTCACAAAGTACAATCGATTTACCGCGTACAATGCGCACCGTAACCTCTTCAAAATCCGCAAATACCACGGGACGGGTACGCATGGAAAAGGCGCAAATCGGCGTCATCATAAACACGGGCACTTCGGGGGTGATAATCGCGCCTCCTGCCGAAAGCGAATACGCCGTCGAACCGGTAGGCGTACAAAACAATAATCCGTCGCCTGCTATGACGTCCGTGCCTTCGTTCGTGTCTACCTGTAAGCGTAAAATTTGTGAATTTTTCTTGGCGTGCAGTCCGTTATCCCGTTGCATGGCGATTTCATTGAGCGCATAAAACGTTTTTCCAAGCACTTCCACTTGCAATAAACTACGCGTCAAAATACGGCAGTTGCCCTTTTGTAATTGCTCTAAAAGTTCTTTAATGCGTGCCCTTTCGTCCTTTTCGTATTCCGTTAAAAATCCAAGGTTGCCATAATTAATACCGATGATTTTGATATTTTTTCGTGCGGCAATTACGGCGGAGTGCAAAATTGCCCCATCGCCGCCTAAAACGACCAACACGTCCACGTTATCAATGTCGTTGGGCGTATAAAAACGTATCGTTTCATGTCCGGATTCTTCTAAAAACCCGATAATTTCCAATACGGTTTTTTCGTCTTTTACTTTGTTTTTATTGCCAAGTACCCCGATTTTCATCGTTTTCTCCCCTTGGACTAACCGTCCTTTGTTTTTCTTTCTATCGTAATTTTTGTCAATAAATTTTTAACTTCTTCTACTATCCAAACAACGCTTTTCGCGGCTTTATAGTTCGGTTTTAACCATAAAACGTATTCAATGTTTTTTCCCTTTCGCAACGGCGCATTGGTAATGCCAAACGGATACAATCCGTTTTCCGTGGCAAAAGAAAGCACTTTTTCAACGATTTTTGGGTGCGCGGAGGTGTGTACGATACCGCTTTTCCCAATATTTTTATTTTCGCACTCGAATTGTGGTTTGATAAGAACGACCGCTTCGCCGTGTTCGCTTAAAATACTCTTGATTGTGGGAAAAATCAATCGTAACGAGATAAAACTTACGTCGGTAACTACACCGTCGAGAACGTCTTGAAAATCTTCCTTTTTCAAATACCTTGCGTTGGTATTTTCCATGGGGACGATTCTTTCATCCCCTACAAGACTTTCATGCAATAGGCTTTCTCCAACGTCCACCGCATAGACTTTTTTTGCGCCGTTTTGCAATAGACAATCGGTGAAACCGCCCGTACTCGCGCCAATATCGGCAAATACTTTATCCTTGCAGGATAAACTGAACGTGTCAATCGCTCTTGCAAGTTTATAGCCGCCGTTAGAAACAAATAAATCCTTTACTTCGACAAAAACAATTTCGTCGTTCTCTTTTATCTCGTCTTTGGGTTTTACCGTCTTTCCGTTGACAAGGACAAGACCTCTTTCAATTGCTTCCGCTGCTTTTGTGCGAGAACCGAATTTTTCTGAAAAATATTTATCCGCCCTCATTGCAATACTCGCGCCAAATATTCTTCAATTTCTAAGCAGTTAACACCGTAATCGCATTGTAATTGCGCGACTTTCCCTTGTGGAATAAACTCGTCACGGTAAGCAAAATTCTTGATTTTACAAGCCTTTTCCATTGCGATAAGTTCTCCGTTGACAAGCGAACCCAAACCGCCTAAAAATACGTTGTCCTCAATCGTTACGACGTATTCGCTTTGTAAATTTTCTAAAAATTCTTTATCGACGGGTTTGACAAACCGCGCATTGACGACGTCGACGATTTTGCCGCGCTTTTCGAGGTTTTGCCGCACTTTCATTGCGACAATTAAACTTCTTTCGCCCGTTGCGATAATCGTTGCTTTTGCGCTATTTTCCGTGTTTTTATACAAATATTCCCACTTTCCAACCTTAATATCTTCGTTTGCTGAGGAAAATACCACTTTTCCCGAGCGAGGATAACGGATGGCAAGCGGATGAGGGTAGGTTGCGCTAAATTCCAACATTTTTTTCAATTCTTCCGTGTCTTTGGGAACGGCAATCGCCAAGTTTGGAATAAGCGAAAGATAAGACAAATCAAACACGCCTTGATGTGTTTCCCCGTCAGCCCCCGAAATGCCTGCTCTATCAATACAAAACGTCACAGCGGCGTCTTGCGCGCATACGTCATGGATAATTTCGTCGAAGGCACGTTGTAAAAACGTGGAATAAATGGCATAATACGGCTTTAACCCACCCGTTGCCATTGCCGCGCAAAGTACCGATGCGTTTTCTTCGCAAATACCAACGTCAAACGCTCTTTCTGGGTAGGTATGGAAAAACGTTTCCAAGCCAAGCGCTTCTTTCATGGCGGCGGAAACCACCGCGATTTTTTTGTCTTTTTGAGCAAGCGAGCAAAGAGTTTCCCCTAATACTTCCGAATATTCCTTTTCCTTGGGCGAACCTACGGGCGGTACGCCGTGAGTATTTGTGGGATGTTCTTCACTAAATTCATATCCCTTTCCTTTTTTCGTGGCGATGTGGAGAAGTACCGAGCCGTTTTGTAACAGCGTTTTTGCTTCCGTCAAAGCGTCTACCATTTCTTCTACGTCGTTGCCGTTTTTCACGCCGAGATAGGTAAGCCCAAAACGCTCTAAAAGACGCACGTTTTCTGCCTTTTCGCTGCCTTTGATTTGGTCGAGGATTTCATGCATACCGCCCACCGTCGGGGATATGGACATATCGTTGTCGTTTAAGATAATTAATATATTCGAATTGAAAATTTTTAAGCTGTTCAATGCCTCGTAAACAAGTCCGTTATTAAACGAGCCGTCTCCGATATACGCAATTACGTTCCGTTTATCCCCTTGCATTTCATAGGCTTTTGCAAGCCCAATTGCCGCGGAAACGGACGTGCCTGCATGTCCCGTGTCGTAAGAATCGTATTCGCTTTCGTTACGCTTGGGGAAGCCGGAAATACCGCCTGGTTGGCGCAATGTGGAAAATCTATCCGCTCTACCCGTAAGCAATTTATAGGCATAGCATTGATGCCCTACGTCGAAAACAATTTTATCCTTGGGAAAATCGAATACGTAAAAAAGCGCAACCGTGGATTCCACTGAGCCTAAGTTGGACGCCAAATGTCCGCCGCATTGCATAACCGTTTCGTAAATCGTTAAACGAAGCTGATCGCAAAGAACGTTGAGTTCGCTTCGCGTTAATTTTTTAATTTTTTCGGGAGTTAACTCAGTTAACATCAACGCGCTCCTTTTGTTTATTTCGTTCGTACCAACACGTAATCAATCAAGGCGTGTAAAAATTCGGTATCGCCCTCTATACCTTCCAAAACGGCATGACACTCTTTCGCGCAAATATCGGCGCGAATCTTTGCCGCTTCCAAACCGTACAATCGAACACAAGTGAGTTTATTCACCGTTTCGTCTTTCCCTATGGACTTTCCAAGCTCGTCAAAACTACCCGTAACGTCTAAAATATCGTCCGTCATTTGGAAAAGCAAACCAAGTTGTTTGCCGAAATATTCAAACGATAAATAATTTTTATTGACGGCAAGAATATTGGCAATCGTTACAGGTGCAAGCAAGAGTTTTCCCGTTTTATGTTCGTGTACAAATTGCAATTCTTCTTCCGACACTTCGCCCGTTCTACCGGTAAAAAGCAAATCCGCCGATTGTCCTGCAATCATACCGAACGCACCTGCGTATTCGTTTAAGAGCTTAGATGCGATAACGTATTTTTCCCCTTTGCTACATTGTTCAAAGCAAATGGCATACGCCTCGTTCAATAACGCGTCGCCTGCCAAAATAGCGTTGGCTTCGCCAAAAGCTTTATGGCAAGAGGGTTTGCCGCGACGGAAATCGTCGTTGTCCATGGCGGGCAAATCGTCGTGAATTAGCGAGTACGTATGAATCATTTCCAAAGCAAGCGCAAAAGGCAACACTTCATCGTGGGAAAGCGAAAGTACGTCCGCACAAGCGAGCATCAGCACGGGGCGGA
>JAZRRB010000232.1:0-1631 GCA_045650385.1 Candidatus Scatosoma sp.
TATAGTGTGCTACACTTTTGAAAGTTTTCCACAAAGAGTAACAACTCGATAAATTGGAATGTATTTCATTCTTATATTTCCTGTTTATTGAGTATATTATCTTTTTCTGTTATTTCGCGAATAACTCGGCACGGATTTCCCACCGCTAAACTATTCGCTGGAATATTCTTTGTAACAACCGAACCTGCGCCGATTACCGAACCGTCCCCGATTGTTACACCACCGCAAATTATTACGTTTGCGGCAATCCAACAATTATTGCCAATGGTTATAGGTTTTGTATATTCTAAATTAGTTACGTTTCCAGTTATTTGATTATAAAAAGAATTTCTTTCTTGATAACGTAAGGGGTGAATGGCTGTTAAAAGAGAAACGTTAGGACCGATAAATACGTTTTCCCCGATAGTTACTTTTCCTTCGTCTAAAACGGTAAAATTGAAATTTGCATAACTGCCTTTTCCGATAAACGTATTTACGCCAAAATCAAAATAAATCGGACCTTGCAGATATATATTTTCGCCCTTATTTGGCAACAACTCATTCAAAATCTTTTCCCGTTCTTCCACGTCTGTTTCAAACGTATCATTATAAAGTTTGCAAAGTTTGTGGGCTTTTGTTCTTTCTTCCGCCATACCTTCGGTGAAAGGGTCGTAAATCATCCAACCTTTCAACATTTTTTCGTGTTCTGTCATATCTATTCTCCTATAAATTCTTATTTATCGGTGAGTTTATTGTACCACAAATTAATATTTTATGCAACTTGTTATGCGTGGCAGAAGAAAACTCAACTTATGAAACGTCGAGTTTTATAAAATATTCAATTAAAATCCCTAAGAGTAACGCCCTTAACCGTTCTTTTTTATTTCAACGCATACCTGGTATGCCCGTTTTATTGTTTATCTACCGTTTACCCGTGTTTTTTACGCCGTCTTTTTATAAACGAGCGTGGGCGTTGCGCCGTCCGTTAAGCACGCTTTGGTAATTACCACTTCGTCCACGTTATCTTCCGAAGGAATTTTATACATAACTTCCGTCATAAGATTTTCGATAATCGTTCGAAGTCCGCGCGCGCCCGTCTTTAAGCGGATTGCCGTTTGCGCAATTTCACGCACCGCATCTTCTTCCACGGTAAGTTTCACACCGTCGTAGCCAACGAGTTTTTGGTATTGTTTAATGATTGCGTTTTTCGGTTCGGTGAGAATTTTCACGAGCGCATCTTCGCCCAAAGGCTCTAAATTCACCACGATAGGCAATCTACCCACAAACTCTGGAATTAAGCCGAACTTGGTTAAATCTTGCGGTTTCACGTCGTCGAGCACGGAATAGTCCGCCTCGTTCGCGCCAAGGCGAACCTTACCGCCAAAACCAAGGGTGGTGTCGTCCTTACGCGAAGAAACGATCTTGTCAAGCCCCACGAACGCACCGCCGCAAATGAATAAAATGTTGGTGGTGTCGAGGCGCAAACATTCTTGGTTTGGATGCTTTCTGCCGCCTTGGGGGGGAACGTTCGCCGTCGTGCTTTCGATGATTTTCAAAAGCGCCTGTTGCACGCCTTCGCCCGAAACGTCGCGCGTGATGGACACGTTTTCACTCTTTCTCGCGATTTTATCGATTTCGTCGATATAAATAAT
>JAZRRB010000233.1:0-2808 GCA_045650385.1 Candidatus Scatosoma sp.
TATCAGGTCTTGTCTTCCTAAGACCCGCTTTGGCCTCCGACTTGCTCTGCGGAATTTTTATGGCGGTGAAAAGCGGTTTTAAAGCGGCGTATTTATCTCCGACGGAAGTGCTTGCCGCGCAAAATTACGAGATTTTGAAAAAATATTTCCCCGATTATAAAGTAGGCTATCTTGCCGGCGGCATGACGGCGAAGGAAAAACGGGAATTAAAAGCGCAGCTTAAAAACGGGGAAATTGATATTATTTGCGGTACGCATGCCGTCATACAAGCAGACGTGGAGATACCGCGCCTTGCGTTTATCGTATGCGACGAACAGCACCGCTTTGGCGTGGCGCAAAGAAACGCTTTGGCGGAAAAGGGCGAGGGAGTGGATGTGCTGGTTATGAGTGCAACGCCAATTCCTCGAACGTTGTCGCTGATATTCTATGGGGATTTGGACGTAACGACGATTACGGACAAACCCAAGGCAAGACAGGAAATTGCCACGTCGATTATCCCCGGAAGCAAGTATAACGATATGCTCGATTATGTGGAAAAGGAAACGCGCGCGGGCAAGCAGGCGTATTTCGTTTGCGCGAAAATCGACGAAGATGAAGAAGGTTCTATCGTCAGCGTAACCGAACTGTTTGAAGAACTGCAAACGCGGCTTCCCACCGTTCGTTTCGCCTTGTTACATGGGCGCATGAAAGAGAAAGAAAAAGCGGAAGTGATGACGGCGTTTAAGAATAAGCAGTACGATTGCCTTGTTTCCACCACGGTTATCGAGGTGGGTATCGACGTGCCTAACGCCACGATTATGATTATTATGAGTGCCGAACGTTTCGGTCTTTCGCAGTTGCACCAGCTTAGAGGTAGAGTAGGCAGAGGTGCGGAAAAGAGCTATTGTTTCCTTTTAATGGGCGCGGAAAGCGACACGGCAAAAGAACGTTTGCTCACGCTCAAAAACAATTCCGACGGGTTCAAAATTGCGGAAAAGGACTTAGAAATGCGTGGCGGCGGCGATTTCTTCGGCACAAGGCAATCGGGCAAAATGCTGGGAGATATTAAGAACTTGAAATATCCTACGCAAGTGGTATTTGCGGCGAAACGGCTTTCGGACGACGCGTTTGAAATGCGGCTGGATAGCGATGAACTCAAAAAGGCGGCGCTGAAAAAATACGATAGCTTAAAGGACGTCGTTTTGAACTAATCTTGCCGAAAAAGCGAAAAAAAGGACGAAAAATCAAAGAAATTCGCAAAAAATATCTTTTTGGGGTATTGACGAGTGGCGGATTTTATAGTATAATTGTAATATGGAATGGTGATAAAACGCTTTGGAGGTAATATATGGCGTTAAAAGATACGTGGAACGTAGAACAGCTTGCATTTGACGAAAACGGACTTCTTCCCGTAATCGTACAAGATTACGAAAGCGGCGAAGTGCTTATGCTTGCGTGCATGAATAAAGATGCGGCGGAAAAAACGGTAGAATCGGGCTACGCACATTATTACGATAAAGAAAAGGGCGTAGCGGATACGTTCGGCGCGGTGGAAGGGAACACGCAAAAGGTAATGACGGCGTTTGTGGCTGACGGCGGAAAAACGCTTTTGATAAAAGTAAAACCCAACGGCGCTTGTTCGCCCGAGGGGAAATTCTCTTGCTTTGATAAGCAAATTAAGGGCGATTATAAAGATATCGGCAGCGAAATGTTCGGGCGACTTCAACGTATTGTAAGAGAATACAAAGCCAATCCCGAGGACGGCGGATATACGAGTTTCTTGTTTGCCAAAGGCGTAGATAGAATCGGTAAAAAAGTAGGCGAAGAAGCGGTGGAATTTGTCATCGCCAGCAAGAACGCTGAAAAAGAGGGCGTTGTGCACGAGGCGGCAGATTTGTTGTATCACGTTACGGTACTTCTTACGGCGTGTGACGTGGATATTTCCGAGGTGTGTGCGGAACTTTGCAAACGCAATAGATAATTACATAAAAGATATAAAAAAGGCAATGCATTAGCGTTGCCTTTTTGTGTTGTGGATAGCCGTATATAAAATGGCGTTATAAAAGAAGAAAATGATTGTTTATCAATAGTATCGCCATTTTCGTGAAACCCTTGTATTGAAATAAATGAAGTGCTATAATAGTGCTAATAAACGTATTTTGTAAAGGAGTATACGTATGTTTAAGAAAAGATTTTTGGCAATCAGTATGGCGGCTATGCTTAGCTTAGGCAGTTTATTTGCCTGCGGCGACGGCGATAACAACGGTAACGGCAACAATGACGGTGATAACGGCGGTGGCGATAACACGGAACACGTTTGCGTGTACGACAAACAAGTGATAAGCGCGGAATATGAAAGAGTAAAAGCTACTTGCAAACAAAAAGGCTATTACTATTATTCTTGCGAGTGCGGTGCAAAAGGGAAAACTCTTTTCGAGGTGGCGGCAGGCGCGCATAATTATCAAATGGCAAACAATAAAAGACAATGCAAGGTTTGTGATAGCTATTACGTAAGCGCGGCAACGGCTGGTTTTTATAAATTTGATAGTATCGTAATAGACGGCAAAACGTATCGCGTAGGCGATAAATATATGGGAGAGGAACTCACCGAGGATGATTTTGAGGACTTTATCTTAGAAATGGACGGCGGTATTGTCGGGGAATCTTATTGTATGTGGAGAGAATCAAACGGTAAAGTTTATATTCAAGACGACAACGGGAACGTTCTCAAAACGTACACTAAAAACGGTTTGTATTTGTCGTGGGAAGATTTGGGGCGGAAAACGACCCTCGTAAAATATGCCGATTGGATTGACGAGAATGCAGGCA
>JAZRRB010000234.1:0-1555 GCA_045650385.1 Candidatus Scatosoma sp.
TTGACAGAACAAAATCTCATATTCTTTTATAGCGTTTATGTATCTTTCTCTTTGATGGGCAACCAACTTCTCGTCAACGTATATATCGTTAAGAAGCGAATCATACATTCCCTTTTTAAAGTTTTCTACCGCTTTAACCGAGTTAATCATTTTATTCCCCCTTTCAATCCAAAGCGCGTTTTAGGCTGTTTTATCTAATTTTTTCCTTTGCAAAATGCCTTTTCATAGGCTTTTATGCATTTATCAATAATTTCCATTGCTTCGTCGCGATGGCAAATTTCCTTAACTGCCGTCGTTTTATGTTCCAACGATTTATACACTTCAAAGAAATGCATCATTTCCTCAAATACGTGTTTCGGAAGTTCTTGGATGTCATAATACGCGTTATAGGTAGGATCGCCGAAAGGAATTGCTATAATCTTTTCGTCGAGCTGCCCTCCGTCAATCATCTTAATAACGCCTATTGGATAACAGCGCACCAACGTTGAAGGATAGATGCTTTCCCCGCATAATATCAGTACGTCTAACGGATCTTCATCATCCGCAAGCGTTCTGGGGATAAAACCGTAGTTCGCAGGATATACCGTTGAGGTATAAAGTACTCTATCCAACTTCAAAAGCCCCGTGTCTTTATCCAGTTCGTACTTCGCTTTACAGCCTTTCGGAATTTCAATATACGTTTCAAAGCTTTTCGTGGTGATGCGTTCTGGGGATATATCGTGCCAAATATTCATTATTGCTTCCCTTTTTCATCCGTGATGAAAGCCCCGGCAACAAAGCGTCTTGTTGCTTATTTAGAAGTTTCCGCTACTTGTTCAAAGAATTTCCCGCACTTCAACGACTCTAACATAATCGTTGCGCTGCTTGCATTCGTTGCAAGCGGAATCTTCTGTACGTCGCAAAGTCTTAACAGCGCGGATACGTCAGGTTCGTGAGGTTGTGCCGTTAACGGATCTCTTAAAAAGATAATCAAATCCAGTTCCCCGTTTGCAAGCATTGCCCCGATTTGTTGGTCGCCACCAAGCGGACCGCTTTTCATACGCTTAATCGGCAATGCAGTTTCGCCCATAATCAGCGTACCCGTCGTTCCCGTAGCGTACAACTCATATTTCGCAAGCACGTCTTTATACTTCTTTGCAAGCTCTATAATTTCCGACTTTTTCTTATCGTGCGCTATCAATGCTATTTTCATTAGTAATCTCCTTATTAAAACTCAATCTTAAAAGTATTCTTTCCTACTTTCGGAATTTCATATTTTTCGTCAAGTTCGGGACCGCAGGAGTGAGAACCTACGCCGCGCATCGCCAGATCCACGCACACATTTACGAAATCATTTTCAGGTAAATCGAAGTTATGCGTCGTTTCATAAAGCTGTCTGGTCGTATAAGGATTTACCGAAAACGAGAAAGGTTTTTCCGCCGTAAGCGTAAACAAATCTTTCACATAAAGATATCTGCTTGCATAGTGGCTACCCGATTCTTGGGGACGGATAAACTTCATATCGTAGTTTTCTTTTGCACTGCTTTCGTAATAGCCGTATTCACAAGCCACGTTT
>JAZRRB010000235.1:0-3824 GCA_045650385.1 Candidatus Scatosoma sp.
CTTGGCCTCCGACTTCACCGAAATAAATACCGCCCGTAAGTTCTCTTACAATCATGATATCAAAGCCGTTCGCTACGATATCCGCACGCAAAGGGCACTCGTCTTTGAGTGCGGGGTATAACTTTGCAGGGCGGAGGTTGGTGAACAGCCCCATCGCCGCACGAATACCAAGGAGCGCTTTTTCAGGACGTACATTGCCAGGCAGGTTATCCCATTTCGGGCCGCCTACCGCACCTAAAAGCACGCTGTCCGAGGCCAAGCACCCGTCTACCGTTTCTTGGGGCAAGGGCATACTGCAACTATCGATTGCTGCACCGCCGATAAGATAGGGCGTGAACGTAAACCCGATATTGTATTTTTCGCCTACCGCTTTTAATACGCGTACCGCACTGTCTACAATTTCAGGACCGATACCGTCGCCACGGAGCAAGCCGATGTTATAGTTTTTCATAATTCTCTCCTTCTTGTAAACACCTTACGGTGTTAATAACGCAAAACTTTGTTGGCTTAACCATACTTTCATCTATGATACTGCTCTTGAAAAGCAGTAACGAAAGATAGAAAGACTTGCCTGCGGTGGCTCACCGCTTACTTTATTTCGCCTTTTTGAATCGATTGCACCAAACCGCCGTTGGTGATGATGTTTTGGATAAACGCAGGGAAGGGTTGCGTCTTGAACGATTTTCCCGTCGTGCGGTTGTAGATAACGCCGTTATCCAAATCCGCTTCCACTTTGTCCCCCTCGTTAATGCCGTCTACCGCTTCGTCGCACTCTAAAATCGCCAAACCGATATTAATAGAGTTACGATAGAAAATACGCGCAAAACTTCTTGCGATAACCAGCGAAATGCCGCTTTCCTTAATCGCAATCGGCGCGTGTTCACGCGAAGAACCGCAACCAAAGTTGAACCCAGCCACCATAATGTCGCCGTTTTCTACTTTGTTTACGAAGTTCTTGTCGATGTCTTCCATGCAATGGGAAGCAAGTTCTTTTTTATCAATCGTGTTCAAATATCTTGCAGGGATAATAACGTCCGTATCGACGTTGTCCCCGTATTTGATTGCTTTTCCGTTAAAAATCATTATAACACCTCCGACGGTTGCGATATTTTACCCGTGATTGCGCTTGCAGCGGCTACCGCGGGGGAAGCGAGATACACTTCCGATTTCACGTCGCCCATACGGCCTACGAAGTTACGATTGGTCGTAGCAACGGCTCTTTCGCCTGCCGCCAAAATACCCATGTAACCGCCAAGGCAAGGTCCACACGTGGGCGTGGATACGATACAACCAGCTTCGATAAACGTCTTTACTAAGCCATTTTCCACCGCTTTCAAATAGATATCTTGCGTTGCGGGAATAATGATAGCACGCACGCGTTTTGCTACCTTTTTGCCTTTCAAAATTTCCGCCGCTTCTTCCAAATCCTTATAATGTCCGTTGGTGCAAGAACCGATTACCACTTGGTCGATAACTACTTCGCCAATCTCGTCGAACGTCTTGGTGTTTTCAGGCAAGTGCGGGAACGCTACCGTCGATTTGATTTCACTCAAATCAATTTCATACGTTTCGTCGTACACTGCGTCCTCGTCCGCTTTATATACCACATAAGGGCGTTCCGCTCTGCCGTCCACGTAATCAATCGTTTGCTCGTCCACTTCGAAAATGCCGTTCTTTGCGCCTGCTTCAATCGCCATATTCGCAATCGTGAGTCTATCATACACGGTGAGCGATTTTACCCCCTCACCAACGAATTCCATAGACTTATACAACGCGCCGTCCACGCCGATTTTGCCGATAATATGCAAAATAACGTCTTTACCCGATACGTATTTATTCAGTTTGCCTTTGAGCACGAATTTAATCGCGGAAGGCACTTTGAACCAAGCCTTGCCCGTCGCCATACCGCACGCCATATCCGTCGAGCCAACACCCGTGGAGAACGCACCGATTGCGCCGTACGTGCACGTGTGCGAGTCCGCACCGATAACGACGTCCCCAGGCACTACCAAGCCCTTTTCAGGGAGCAATGCGTGTTCGATACCCATTCTGCCTACGTCGTAGAAATGCGTTACTTCGTGTTCGTTACAAAAGTCACGGCACATTTTGCATTGTACCGCCGCTTTGATGTCTTTGTTGGGCGCAAAGTGGTCCATAACCATCGTTACTTTGTCTTTATCAAACACCTCTTTCGCGCCAATACGGTTAAATTCCCGAATCGCCACGGGGGAAGTGATGTCGTTGCCGAGCACTCTATCCACGTTTACGAGGACGAGTTGCCCTGCCTCTACTGTATCTAATCCTGCGTGTGCCGCAAGGATTTTTTGCGTCATTGTCATTGCCATTGTCGTTATTTCCTTTTTTACGCTTTATTTAATATTGATAATCGCGCCTTTATCCGCGGAACTTACCTGCGCCGCGTAGCGTTTCAAATAACCGCTTACTTCCTTTTTCTTAATCGGCATTTCCGCCTTGCGTTTTGCAAGTTCTTCCGCCGATACTTTCAGTTCAATTTTATAACTGGGGATATCGATAGCGATGATATCGCCGTCTTTTACGTACGCGATAGGCCCGCCCGAAACCGCTTCGGGGGATACGTGTCCAATCGACGCGCCACGCGTTGCGCCCGAGAATCTGCCGTCCGTGATAAGCGCGACGTCTTTATCCAAGCCCATACCTGCAATAGCGGAAGTAGGCGAAAGCATTTCGCGCATACCAGGGCCGCCTGCAGGGCCTTCGTAGCGGATAACCACGACGTCCCCTTTCACAATCTTGCCGCCGTAAATCGCCGCAATACACGTTTCTTCGCTTTCGAATACTTTTGCAGGGCCTTCGTGCACCAACATTTCTTGCGCTACCGCCGCGCGTTTAACTACGCAGCCGTCGGGGGCAAGGTTGCCTTTGAGTACCGCGATACCGCCCGTTTTACCAAACGCATTTTCAGGCTTTCTGATAACTTCTTCGTCGAGGTTGACAACCCCTTCCAAATTCTCTTTAAGCGTCTTGCCCGTACACGTCATTACCGACGTATCCAAAAGATTCAACGCCTCCAATTCCTTCATAACCGCATGCACGCCGCCTGCCTCGTTCAAATCTTCCATGTACGTAGGACCAGCAGGAGCAAGGTGACACAAATTGGGCGTCTTTTCGCTGATGACGTTCACTTCGTCCAAATCGAAAGGCACTTCGCACTCGTTGGCGATTGCGGGAAGGTGCAACATACTGTTCGTTGAACAGCCAAGCGCCATATCCGCCGTAATCGCGTTTTTAATCGCCGCCGCCGTCATAATATCACGGGGACGAATATTCTTTTTCACAAGTTCCATTACTTGCATACCTGCGTGTTTCGCAAGTTCGATACGCGCCGAATATACGGCAGGAATCGTGCCGTTACCCTTTAAGCCCATACCCAAAACTTCCGTCAAACAGTTCATCGAGTTCGCCGTATACATACCCGAACAAGAACCGCAAGTAGGACATACTTTTCTCTCAAATTCAGTGAGTTGTTCCTCGTTAATCTTGCCTGCGTTATACGCGCCAACCGCTTCGAACATGCTGGAAAGCGAGCGCTTTTTGCCCTCTACTCTACCAGCGAGCATAGGACCGCCGCTAACGAAAACGGTGGGGATATTCAAACGTGCCGCCGCCATCAAAAGGCCGGGTACGTTTTTATCGCAGTTGGGAATCATAACAAGCCCGTCAAAGCCGTGCGCCATGACCATCGCTTCCGTGGAATCGGCAATCAAATCACGAGTGACAAGAGAATATTTCATGCCCGTATGCCCCATGGCAATACCGTCACAAACGGTGATTGCAGGGAACAT
>JAZRRB010000236.1:0-5173 GCA_045650385.1 Candidatus Scatosoma sp.
CCTCGCCTTCTTCCTCTTCTTCCTCTACTTGCGGCGCTTTCGCTCCCGTTTGCAAAGGTGCTGTCCCCGTCATCGATACGTTACCCGTCGTGATAATTTTCGGCGTTTTTCTATCGTTACGCGCGCTGGCAAGAACAATACCAACCAACAATATTGCCAATAAGCCAACGTATACGAAAATCGCGTATTTCGACGTAATAATATCTAAAATTTTATCTACCACTTCGCTTGCGGCGCAAATCGAAGTCATAAAAATACCGTTCATAGTACTCTCCTCTTATTTCGCCTTCCGATTAAATACTCTTGCCCGAATCTCTAAGCGCTTTCAAGCTGGCGGTAATACTGCCCGAACCAAAAATATTTTCAAGCGTATGCGAGAATTTCTCGTCCAACTTCTTATTGCTCTCACAAAGACTGCTTACGCATCCGTAAATAATTTGCTGAGCCAACACCGTATCAAGCGCATTTTCCGCGTCGCCGCCCAAAGCAAGATAGCATGCCACGAATTTTTCAATGCGCTGCCATTGCTTGTTTTCAATGGAATATGCACAGTAGCCGTTGACGTATTCTTCCAAACGGTCTACACGCTTCCAAAGCGTTTCATCGATTTGATGTTCACGGCAAGCATACTCTATCAATTTATCAAATTGCGAATACAACAACTGTTTCACGGGCGTTTTTTCTTCTTCGACAACCGTTTCGGAAAGCTCGACGCCTTGCGTTTCCTGCGTTTCTTCCGCTACCGTTTCTTCCGTCTTTTGTTCAGCCGTTTCTTTCGTTTCTTCCGCCGCTTCTTCTTTTGTCGCTTTCTTCTTCACGCTGAGCGTCGTTTTTGCCTTTTTACCGCTTTGCAATTTCAACGTAACGATTGAAGCGATATCCAAAATATACTTGGGCATTTCCACAACCTTTTGCCCTTCCGCAAGCGAAAGCACAATCCACGTACCTTCTGCAAGGTCATACGTTTCTTCACGAGCATTTTCTTCTTTGCGGATAAACAGTTTTGCTTTTCTATGCGGTTGATCGATATAACGAACCAACTGCGTGAGCAACGTCTTTACGTTTTCGCTTTGCAAATCGGTAACGACAACCGTTTGCAATTTATTATCCGCTTGCGCGTCATTTTCCGTAAACAATTTCGCCGCGTTGGTAAGCGTGAATTCGCCCTCTTCGTTTTTCACGTAAAGCAAATCAGAAACCGTGCCTTCTACGGCAACGTCCACGCAAGCGCGCGTACCAAAATATTCGCTGACAATGGCAAGCAATTTTTCTTGTTTTTCTTTATCGTCGCATTGCAAGATGATAAGACGCGTCGACGCAAACGCCGAGAACAACGAACGTACCGTTTCTTCTTCCAAAGAAATACCTCTTTCAAACGCAAATTGGGTAAATTCTTCTTTCATCACCGAGAACGTGAACGATTTATCAAACGGAACGTGACGTGCGTATTCGGAATCACCTTCTTCCGTTTCCGCCGTTTCATTTTCCACTTTTTCTACCGTCGGCGTAGCAAATTCCTGCGCGAAAAGCCACTCGTAAGGGATTTCGTCCGCCAAATCGTTGATATTCAGTTCTTCCCGTTTCTTCATCTTCTTTTTCATACTGACTTCCTGCTCTTTTCTTAATTTATTTTTGATTTCTAACGTTGCCGAAATTGCCATAATCAACGGCGTTGCCGTCAATCCTGCAACAATCAAATGCACGTACCATAAACTCGGTATAAAACGCACGTAGGTAAAGTATAAGTATATTAAGTCTAAACAGAACATACTGAAAAACCATACCCACGAGGCTTTTCTCAATTTTCCGCTTCGTTTCTTGGTGGGGATAGGTTCTTCCAAATAATACCCACCGCGTTTGATATTGGAATAAGATTGTAAATAATCCGCATACCGCTGTTGGTCGGGTTCTATCTTTTCTATACCGGAGTTAAACGTACCTTTCTTCAATACGTTTGTTACCGACGTACATATATAATATTCGTACGTGCCAATCTCGGCAGCCATGCGTTTCCGCTTATTATCCCAAACTTTGATATTCAAATCTTTTAACCGTATCGTCAACGTTTGCGATTGTCCGGCTTTTAAGAACACTTTGAAAAACGTCTTTAATTCTTTCTTCGGACGTACAATGGACGAATCGTCTTTGCCTACGTATATTTGTACGACTTCCGCACCTTCGCGAGGACCGACGTTTTTGATTGTTACGTTTAACGCATCGCCCATCACGTGCGCCGACGTGCAGGCAAATTTCGTATAACTCAAACCAAAGCCAAACGGATACTTTACTTTCACGCCGGATACGTCGTAATGACGATATCCGTAAAACGTACCCACTTTGTTGCGCTGAGCATCTTTATATGCGCGCAACGTACGCAGGTAATCGTCCGTGTAATCGTAACAGGTCTGCGCGAGTTTTCCCGAAGGACTTGTCTTGCCTGTCAATACGTTCCAAATCGCCACAGCCGAATACTTTGCCGTGAGCGGTGCCAATAAAACGCCTTTGCATTTTTTATCGAAGCTCATATCCGGATAACCGTTACCGCAAACGACGGCAATCAGTTTCGTCGGCGTTGTCGACAATGCTTCCAATAGCGCCAATTGGTTTGCCGGTAATTTTGTCGTACGGTTACGCTTGGTGCGCTTCCAATCTCTTTCGCTATACCCAAGGAATACCACCGTTACATCCGATTTGTTCGCCAAATCAACCGCTTCGGGAATCCGTTTATCGCTACGTGACTGACCGTAATCGTAGCCCTTTGCCTGCCCCGTGCATACCATATTCCCTTTCTTTTTCATTGCCGCGATGTAATCGGTAAATTTCTGAACGTTTGCACCGCCGCAAAGTCCGTTAACGTCCCCGATAACAGCCATTTTCTTATTGGGCCTCAGCGGTAAAACGCCGTCCGTATTTTTCAATAAGACGATGCTTTCTTCCGCCGCTTGCAACGCGATTTTATCCGTTGCCAAATTGTTTTTATGTACGCCTTTTTCGTTTTGACACTCGGCAAGGAAGCTTAATACTTTATCCACAGCCTCGTCGATTGCTTCGGGGGAAAGCGCGCTACCGCCTTCGCATGCCGCTTCCAATTCTGATAACGAAATATTTCCTTTTTCGAACGCTTGACGGAGTGTTTCATAACGTTCCGCAGCGGCAAGCAACGTGTAATATTCTTCACCGCAGGCAAAAATTCTCTCTTCGCGCATCAAGGCAAATTGTTCTTGCGCCGTATGACAATCGAGCAAAATCGGATGTTTTTGTTCCAACGCTTCCAACCATTGCGCGTTTACGTCCTGATACTCTCCACCCGGCGTTTTCTTGGTAACGCGGAAAATTGCATTGCTACCCAAATACGAATCTCTAAACGGTTGTTTGAAATATTCGTTTATCGCACGCGCGTTATAATCGTTATCCGAATATTGCACGTCCATAGCACGCAACGCAGGATTGGTTACCACCGCTTTTATCCCACGGTTGGCAATCCCTGTTACCGCCGCCCCTACAAGCGTACCGCAAAGACACGGGTCTTCGGAAAGCCCTGTCGAATAGGGCGTTGTCATCACGTTGGCGGCAGGAGTTTCCAATAAGGCAATTCCGCTTTCTTTCGCACGGATTGCCAATGCTTCCGATACGTTGGAAATGAGTTGCGTGTTCCAACTGTTTGCCAAATTTTCAAACGTCGGATAACGTTCCCCTTCCGTCTTTACGTTGACTTGGCGCATCGTTGCGCGTCCCAAACAAGGTATATTTTGTTCGGGGAAACTTTTCCCTTTTAACGAACCGATGTCCGTTAAAAGAGAGAGTTTTTCCTCTAACGTAAGTTTTTCAATAATTTCTATATTTTTCAGCATAACTATCCCTCTTTATGTAAGTTAGGATTGCGAAGTAATCTTCAACGAGCCAATCACCGCTCTTCCTTGTACCGCTTCTTCCTTTTCAGGTACGGTATGCGTATACGTAAACGTTACCTTATCGCCTTTTTTCAGGCTGAACGTATACGTTTGCGCGCCTTGGCTGCTATTTTCTCCTTTAATCGTATACGTCTTTCCGCCGCTTACAATTTTCAACTCGCTTTGCGCGCCAGAACAAGATGCCGTAAAGGAGATTGCAACTTTCGAATTCGCCGTCAACGTCAGTTTCGACGACGTCACCGTCGCAGTGGACGCCACTATGATATTGTTACTATCCGCCTCGTACAAACTGTACGGCAATTTCGTATCGTTGGCGAAGGCAAGCGCGCCTTGCGCTACGGTAAAGGAATTTTTCGTTACCTTCATTTCGTTGTATTTCGAACAACGCGTACAATAGCCCGTCGTATTATAAGAATCCCCATGCGTATAGTTGTGTCCCAATGGTGCTATATCCGTATCGTAATATTCCTTACAATCAGGACAGGTATGACGACTAGTACCAAATTCTGTGCACGTTGCATCTTTTATTATTGTTTCTTGGCTGTACGCTTTTCCTTCCGTAGTGACAGTGCCGTTATTATCGTATCTCCACTCGTTATACTCGTGCGCACAATCGTCGTAATAGTACACCCAATCTTTATTAAAGTTGTAGTTGTACTGATTGCTACTCCACTGCGTACTCGTGCCCAAGTAATATACGTCTATCCAATTGTCCGGCAATGCGTTGCTTGCAATGGACGTTACGCTGGTGGGAAGCACAATACTACTCAAATTCCTGCAAGAACTAAACGAACCGAAGGGAAGCGATTGCACGGAAGAATTTTCAAACGTAATCCATCTCAAATTATCTAATTTGAACGCTTCGCTACGTATCTTCGCCACGCCGTTTTTATCAACGCCCAAGCCGTTACCGATGACTATCGTTTCAATATTGCCGTCCTCAAAAGCGTATCTTGCAATTTCGTAATTCGTCGCCGCATACGAGCCTGAGCTCATCTTCGTCAATTTCACCGTTGTATCAGAACCCGTGTATTTGGTAAGCGCCCATGCACCCTCGTTAGAATACTTAAACGTGAAATCTCCAATTTGCACTTTGCTCAACCAATCGTAAGAGCTGTCGTGCACCGCCACTGCATTTTTCGCCACGTAGCCGTTATCCGTGCTGTCTTTTTCTATATTAATATAAGAAGTTAAATCGTAAACTTCGTGCAGCGATTTGCATTCGTAAAAGGCATTGTCTCCAATTGCCGACAAGTTGTAAG